>NZ_JBEOOE010000007.1:0-136050 GCF_040308885.1 Pseudoalteromonas sp. 120-MNA-CIBAN-0494 | reverse complement strand
GCTCAGTCGGTAGAGCAGAGGATTGAAAATCCTCGTGTCCGTGGTTCGATTCCGCGTCGAGGCACCATTTATTAAAAAACCTCACATTTGTGAGGTTTTTTTGTTTATAAAGATTATTTATCCCTGCATCCCATACAGCTTAAAATTGTTCCAGACTAATTTTAAGCTTATCAGTACACTACTTAGCAACCCCCTTAGTGATACAAACCACTTATAGTTACTTTCAACTTTCTTAATGATCATTAATGTCGAAATAGAGTATAAATAGTTATCCGATAGTTTATGGCTAATTATGTAATGTTATGTAAAGTAAGTTGAGCGTTTTAGTTCAAAGTGCTTGAATTACATTATAAATAGCAGTAATTCAGGTTTAATTATGATTTGGCAACAATACCAGCCAACTTTATTGGCACTCAGTATTGTGCTGCTCAGCGGCTGTGCGAGCAATATAAATTCACAGCAGCGCGAACAAGCACCTAACAATGTACCGCAGCAATGGCAACAAAAAACCTCTGCGCCGGTATTACACGTACAGCAGCAATGGCTTACACAATTACAAAATCCACAGCTGAATAAGCTTGTGGAGCAGGCACTTAAAAATAACCAGCAGCTTTTACAAAGTAGTTACGATGTAGCGATCCAAAAGCAGCAGTTAATTGTGTCGGGCGCTGCGTTGTGGCCAACTCTGGACTTATCTGCGCGTACTAGCCGTAGTAAAAATAACCGCCCAATTAGTTATAATAATGCAAGTTCAGTGAGCTTGAATTTAGGTTACGAAGTTGATTTATGGGGCAAGCTGTCAGATTCTAATCGCCAAGCTAATTTAAACTACTTAGCGCAACAGGCGCGCTTTGAACAAGCCAAACAACAGCTAGTTGCCGATGTAGTAAAGGGCTGGTTTGATGTAGTAACCGCAAAGCAATTACTTGATTTATATAAGCGCCGTGAAGCCAATGCTTTGCAAAATCTTGATATTATAGAGTCAGGTTATCGTCAAGGATTAAACGAAGCTCTCGATGTTTATTTAGCTCGCAACGAGCTAAATAATGAGCGTTCACGTATTGCTACTCAGCAAGCTAGCTTATTAACTACAGCAAGAGTACTTGAGCGTTTATTGGGAGATTATCCGAAAGGAATTATCTCGGCAAATAATGACCTACCAGTTATCAATACCGACATTCCACTAGGTTTACCCTCAGAGTTAATTACCCGAAAGCCAACATTACGTGCAAATTGGTATCAGCTTTTAGCAAGTGATGCAAACTTGGCTTATGCCCATAAGCAACGTTTTCCAAGTTTAAATTTAACGGCAAGTTTAAGTGATACTACTGATAGAGTAAGTGATTTGTTTTCGCCATCTAGCCTAGCATGGTCATTACTTGGCAGTATTTCAGCGCCTATTTTTAATGGCGGCCGGTTAAAAGCGAATGAAGAAATTGCGCGTTTAAATAGTCAAAAACAAGAGCAGCAGTATTTACAAACACTTTACGATGCTTTTAGCGACGTAGAAAATGCGATTACGCTACAGCAATCACTTAAAGCGCAATATACAAGCACGCTAGAAGCACAAGAAAATGCCCTTGCTGCCGAGCAATTATCGTTTGAGCAATATCAAAGTGGCTTGGTTAGCTACACTACAGTGCTTGATGCACAAGGACGCTCGTTCGATGCTCAAAGCTCCTTAATTAGTATTAAAAATCAATTGATAGCAAACCGAGTTAATTTACACCTTGCCCTTGGTGGCGATTTTGCAAACACTTCAACCGAACTACAGAGTAATAGCAATGAAAACTAAAACAGCAAAAATTATTATTCCAATCGCGGTTATTATTGCCACTATTTTAATCGTCATGTTTATTAAAGGTAACCCGCCAGAAGCTAATCGCTTTGGTGCACCACCAAAAGCATCAATTAATGTAGCAGTTCAAATGTTGCAGCCGCAAAACTATCAAGTGATGGTAGACAGCTACGGCACAGTAAAACCACGTACACAAAGCTTATTAGTTGCTCAAGCATCGGGTTTAATTATAAATATAAGCGATGACTTTAGAGAAGGTGGTTTTTTTAAAAAAGGTGCGGTACTAATCCAACTCGACGATAGAGACTATCAAGCAGAGGTTAAATCGGCACAGGCTAACTTATTAACAGCAAAGCAAGGCCTTTTAGAAGAACAAGCCCGCGGGCAGCAGGCTATTACAGATTGGCAGCGTTTAGGTAATGATAAACCTGCAAGTAGCTTGGTGCTACGTGAGCCACAATTAGCTGCAGCACAAGCACAAGTATTATCGGCGCAAGCAACACTTGAAAAAGCCAAGTTAAACTTAGAACGTACCCAAATAATAGCGCCTTTTGCAGGACGAGTACTTAGTCGTAATGTAGATTTAGGCCAAGTTGTTAGCAACAATACTCAGCTCGCTACTATTTACGCAATAGACAGCGTAGAGATTCGGTTGCCAATAAAAAACAAAGACCTACCTTTTATTAATTTACCTGAGCAGTACCGCGACGGTGCTAAAAACCAGGCCGGATCCGTGATTAAATTTAGCTCTGATTTAGTTGGTGAGCAAACATGGCAAGGGCAGTTGGCGCGTACCGAAGGTGCTATTGATGAAAGTGCACAGCAACTCTACGTGGTTGCTAAAATTAATGACCCTTATAAAGCAACACAAAGTAATCAATACCCAATAAAAATAGGGCAATACGTTAAAGCGCAGATCACCGGAAAAACAGTTTCTGATGCACTTATTATTGCAAATAGCACTATTTATCAGGGGTCTTACGTTTATATTGTTGAGCAGGGAGTATTAAAGCGTAAAGATATAACGCTTGCATGGCAAAATGCCGCTTTTGCAATGATAAAAACCGGCTTAAAAGCAGGTGATAAACTTGTTATTACGCCACTGGGGCAAGTTAGTTCGGGTACACAAGTGAATATTTTAGGCGAAGATAATAAAGCGACTAAACCACAAAGTATGAAGCAACGCCCAACAGCAGAGCAATTAGCACAACAAGCAAAAGAGCAAGGCATTAGTGTTGCAGAGCTAGTAAAAAAACGTCGCGCAGCAAAGCAAGGAGATAAGCCATGATTGCTTGGTTTACCAAAAACCATGTTGCTGCCAATTTATTGTTAGTAACTTTGTTGCTGTCTGGGCTGTTTAGTTTATCGACGAAAATACCGATCGAAGTATTTCCTTCGTTTGAAACCGATATGATCAGCATTCAGGTTAGTTTACGTGGCGCGACGCCAGAGGATGTTGAGCAAGGTGTCACTATACGTATAGAGGAGTCTGTACAAGATTTAGAGGGTATAAAGCAAATATTTAGCCGCTCATCTGAAGGTTCGGGCTCTGTCACTGTTGAAGTGGAAAGCGGCTACGATCCTCGAGAGTTGCTCGCTGATATAAAAAGCCGTGTTGATGCTATTAATACCTTTCCTGGGGATGCTGAAAAACCCATCGTTGCTCTAGCTGAGCGAAAACGAGAGGTTATAGCGGTAACTGTATCTAGTGATTATGGCGAAAAAGAAACTCGCGAGTATGCAGAGCAAGTACGCGATCAAATATTACGTTTACCCAGTGTAACGCAGGTTGAGTTAAGTGGCGTGCGCGACTACGAACTGGCTATTGAAGTAAGCCAAGATACATTGCGCCAATATGACTTAACACTGGCGCAAATTTCTAATGCGGTTGCTAACTCAAGCTCAGACATTTCTGCGGGTAACTTAAAAACCCAAGGTGGCGATGTACTTATTAGCTCAAAAGGACAAGCATACCGAAAAGATGAATTTGCCAGCATAGTGGTTAAAAACCAAAGCGACGGTACTATTATTCGCTTAGGTGATATAGCCACAATTAATGACGGCTTTGAAGAAACCCCAGTGCGTACACGTTTTAACGGAAAACAAGCCGCTTTTATCGACGTATACCGAATAGGCCCACAAAGTGCAATTACTGTTGCCGATGAAGTAAAAGCTTATATAAATGCCCAGCAACCTTCATTGCCGCAAGGTTTTGCATTAAGTTATTGGGATGACGACTCAGAGCTAGTTAAAAGCCGTATTGCCACACTCACCACTAACGCCTTGCAAGGCGGTATTTTAGTGCTGGCACTGCTAACCTTATTTTTACGCCCAGCTATCGCATTTTGGGTGTTTATTGGTATTCCGGTGTCGTTCATGGGGGCATTTATTGCTATGCCTATTTTTGGCGTAACGCTTAATGTAATGAGCTTGTTTGGTTTTATTTTAGTACTCGGTATTGTGGTTGATGATGCCATAGTCACCGGAGAGAACGTTTACACCCATTTAAAAACAGCCGAATCGGGCGAACAAGCTGCCATATTAGGTACCCAAGAAGTAGCAACGCCAGTGACTTTTGGTGTATTAACCACGGTAGCGGCCTTTTTGCCATTAGCCTTTATTGAAGGTGCACGCGGGGCATTATTTGCACAAATTCCGGTGGTGGTTATTCCGGTATTATTGTTTTCTTTAATTGAATCTAAATTTGTTTTACCTGCACATTTAAAATATATAAAGCTACGTCACCAAAAAGGTAAGCAATCAAAGTTTGATCTGCTACAGCAACGTTTTGCTGATGGCTTTGAAAGTGCGATTTTAAAATATTATCAACCTATTCTTAATTTAGCTCTGCGCCATAAACTGGCAACGGTGAGCTTATTTGTTGGCGTGTTTTTAATTATTTTAACTATGATCACCAGTGGTTGGACTAAGTTTGTATTTTTTCCACGTATTCCCAGCGAAACCGTACGGGTAAACTTAACCCTGCCTGCTGGCACGCCGTTTGAAGTAACTAATAAGTACGTGATTGATATGTCGCAAAAGGCGCAGCAATTGCAAGAAAAATACCGTGACCCTGATACGGGGGAGAGCGTTATTTTAAATATTTTAGCAACAACGGGCGGGCGCGGCGGAGTATCTAACTCAGGCGCAGTACGCTTTGAAATTACCCCAGCTGAAAAACGTGATTCAGATATAGGCTCACGCGAGCTTGCCAGTGAATGGCGCGAATTAATTGGCGTTATTCCCGGCGCTGAAAGTCTCACCTTTAGAGCCGAAATAGGTCGTAGTTCAGATCCAATAGATGTGCAGCTTAGCGGTACATCGTTAAAGGTTTTACAAGACGTGGCAGATCATATTAAAACGCGTTTATCGACCTACCCAACTGTATTCGATATTGCCGATAGTATGTCTGATGGTAAAGAAGAGTTACAAATAGAGCTTACAGAGCAAGGCTTAGCGCTGGGTTTAAATAGAGTAAATGTAGCAGGGCAAGTGCGTAACTCGTTTTTTGGCTCGCAAGTACAAAGGATCCAACGTGGGCGAGACGATGTGCGCGTAATGGTACGTTTGCCTATTGATGAAAGACGCTCGGTAGCCGACTTACAAAATATACTCATAAACACACCTGCCGGTGGCTCAGTGCCTTTATCGCATGTGGCTATTTTAATTACAGGGCAAAGCCCGTCTACTATCAATCGAATCGATCGTTACCGTACTTTAAATGTGACCGCCGATATAGAAAAAAGCAACACTAACATGACCATACTCCAAGCTGATTTATCCCAGTATTTGGATGAGCTAATGCAGCAATACCCAGGAGTTGATTATGCATTAGAAGGAGAAGCAAAAGAGCAAAGAGAGTCGTTTGGTTCACTTGCTTGGGCGTTAGTATTTGTATTTTTTATTATTTATGCGCTATTAGCGATACCGTTTAAATCGTATTTACAGCCATTAATAGTAATGAGTGTTATACCCTTTGGCATGATAGGCGCTGTAGTAGGGCATTGGATCATGGGAATGGAATTAACCATTATGAGCTTGCTTGGCATGCTAGCATTAATTGGCGTAGTGGTTAATGACTCGCTGGTATTAGTTGACTATATTAATAAAAAACGCACAGAAGGGATTGAATTAATTGAGGTAGTTAAACTTGCCGGCGCGTCACGTTTTCGCCCAGTTATGCTAACTAGCTTAACCACTTTTATAGGATTAATGCCGTTATTATTTGAAAAAGCGACTCAAGCGCAATTTTTAATTCCTATGGCTGTGAGCTTAGGCTTTGGAATTATATTCGCCACCTTCATTACTTTATTGCTAGTACCGGTAAATTATATGCTCATGGAGCGTTTTCAGGGTTGGTTTAAGTAAATAAGTGTAAGCATTTAGAGTTTAGCTGTAAGTAAGGAATTACTTGCAGCTTTTTTTTGCCAAAGATTATAAAAATAATTTAGAAAGTTATAACAAAAAAGACAAATAAATAATAAGAGGGATTATAAAAATAAGAAGGTGTTCCCCAAAGTGTGGTGTTGGTGTCAGTCCTGAAACCTTGAGGTTTCAGGGCGGGAATCTGCGGTTTACCGTAGGCTTCTCGGTACATGCCGAGCTTGCACAATAGTATACGAACAGAAACCCTGGTATAAAATTTATCGGCTCAGGGACTTAACCAAGCTCCAGCACCCCAGGGAACAAATCCAGTATATAAGACATAATCGAAAGCTTAAACCCCAAAAGCAAAATATTATTTTGTTTGCGTGGTTATTGTGCACTTATCATTAGTTATTTACTTATGAGTGTGCTTTTTAGCCATAAATATGTTTTTTATATATTGGGCTTAATAAAGCATACCGCAGCAATAAAGATCTGCCACTATTAAAGTGTTTAATAGTGGCCCTTAAGCGGTTTGATTATAGAATTTATTGGAGTTGCTTTTTATCGAGTGGTAGCATTGCCTTAACTAGCAAAATGAAGATATAACAATGAGCGATTTACCAGATTACGAAGAAGCCCAATTATTATTAGAAAAAAACGAAATATTTGTATCACCGGCCGAAGCGCACGGTGTAATTAGTGGTTTATTAGCTTGTGGGTTAACGATTGACGACAAAGAATACCTAGGGCTGTTAAGCGATGTGTTTAACGATGGTGATTCGTTTAGTAATAATTTAAAACAGTTTTTTGGCAGCATTTATAAGCAGGTCGTTGCTAGTTTTAATGATGAAGAGTTTGCGTTTGATTTGTTTTTACCCAGCGACGATGAAACACTTATAGATCAGGCTAATGGTTTGGTTTCTTGGGTTGCAGGTTTTATGCTTGGCTTTGGTTTAAAGCAAAAAGATTACGGTAAATTATCAGCCGATGTAAAAGAAGTTATTACCGATTTTAGCGAAATTACTCGCCTTGATACTACCTTTGAAGAAACAGAAGAAGACAGCCAAGCACTACATGAAGTGATTGAGTATGTGCGTGTGTCGGCATTACTTTGCTTTGCAGAGTTAGGTAAAGATCAAAGCACTGCTAGCACTAAAAAAACACTTCATTAATAGTTTAAGTTAAACGGGTTTGTTGCACATGGTTGAAATACAAAAGTCAGAGTTTAAAGCACGTCGTGAGCGTCTGCTTGCAAAAATGGATAGTAACAGTGTGGCAATTATACCTGCGGCGAGCGAAGTTACGCGCAGCCGCGACACTCACTATGCATTTAGGCAAGACAGTGACTTTTTTTACTTAACTGGTTTTAATGAGCCCGATGCCGTACTTGTACTTGCTCCAAATAGCGATACCCCCAGTACATTATTTTGCCTTAATAAAGATAAACTAGCCGAAGTATGGCATGGCCGTAGAATAGGCTTTGAAAAAGCAAAAAACGAATATTTGTTTGATGCAACCCATGGATTAAGTGAGTTGAGTGAACAGTTATTTAATTTGCTCAATGGCAAAGCGGTTTTATATTATGCGCAAGGTGCATATTCGGCTTTTGATGGGCGTGTTTTCTCTTTGCTTAATACTCTGCGCAGCGCCCCTAAAAAAGGTGACACAGCGCCAAGTACCATTAAAGATATTCGTTTGTTAATTCACGAAATGCGTTTATTTAAATCACCAAGTGAAATAAACATTATGCGCGCAGGCTGCGAAATTAGCGCGCAAGGCCATGTTAGAGCAATGTGTTTTGCCCATAGCGGTGCAACCGAGTATCAATTAGAAGCAGAGCTACATCATCATTATGCAATGCATGGTGCGCGGCACCCAGCGTATGGCACTATTGTAGGCAGTGGCGACAATGCTAATATTTTACATTACACCCAAAACAGCGACGCCCTTAAAAGTGGCGATCTAGTGTTAATAGATTCAGGTTGCGAGCTACAAGGCTACGCTGCTGATATTACACGTACATTTCCAGTGAATGGTAAATTTAGCCCCGAGCAAGCCGCGTTATATAATATTGTTCTTAAAGCGCAAGAAGTGGCGTTTGCAGAAATTAAACCCGGCGGTTATATGTCGCATGCTAATGCTTTAGCAATGGCAGTTATGACCCAAGGTCTACTAGATTTGGGTATTTTAACTGGCAACTTTAATGAGTTAATGGCAAAGCAAGCCTGTAAAGAATATTACATGCATGGTTTGGGGCATTGGTTAGGCCTAGACGTACATGATGTAGGCGACTACAAGCAAAACAATAGCGAACGCGCATTTGCTGCGGGCATGGTTTTAACCATTGAGCCTGGGCTTTATATCAGCGAAGATTCAAATGCACCGCAAAAATACCGAGGTATCGGTATTCGCATTGAAGATAACTTATTAGTAACCCCAAGTGGTTATGAAAATCTCACCCTAAGTGCGCCAAAAACCATAAGCGATATAGAAGCACTTATGCAAAGCAATAAAAGCGCATAAGACTAGGAGAAAAAAGTGCCTAAGCAGTTTGATGTTGTTGTTATTGGTGGCGGTTTAGCCGGTGCTAGCTGTGCGTTAAGCGTGGCTAAAATAAATCCCGCGCTTAGTATTGCTGTTGTTGAGGCGAATGAAGTAAGTAATGACTATCACCCGAGCTTTGATGATAGAAGCATAGCACTTGCTCAGCAGTCGGTAGAGTACTTGCAAGGCTTAAATTTATTTGCGTTAAATTCACCGTACGCTACAGCAATTAAAAAAGTAAGTGTGTCTGATCGTCACCATTTTGGTAAAGCAGATATTAACTGTGAAGAGTTTGCTAAAGATGCCCTTGGTTATGTGGTTGAAGTAAACCCGTTTGGCCGCTCGTTACATCAATTATTAAACGCTCAAATAAATATCAGTTTATATTGCCCTGATAGCGTAAGTGCCATTGAGCAGCAATTACATAATAATATAGTTACTTTGCAAAGTGGCGAGCAAATAGCCGCCAAGCTGTTAGTTATTGCCGACGGTGCACAGTCGCCAACTCGTAGCTTATTTGGACTTAAGTTTAACACTCAAGCTTATGAGCAAGGGGCTATTATTGCCAATATAGAAGTAGCTGGTGGGCATAATAACCATGCTTTTGAGCGATTTACGCAACATGGCCCCATGGCGCTATTACCTATGAGCAACAACCGCTATTCACTGGTGTGGTGTATGCAGCAACAGCACGTTGAGCAGCACATGGCACAAAGTGAAGACGACTTTATAAGCGCACTACAAAGTGCCTTTGGTTATCGCGGTGGTCAATTTACTAAAGTGGGTATGCGTGCTAATTACCCCTTAGTGTATGGCCAAGTAGAATCGCTTATTGCGCACCGCACGGTAGTAATAGGTAATGCTGCGCATGCAATTCATCCCATTGCAGGGCAAGGGTTTAATTTAGGCCTGCGAGATGTACAAGTACTTAGTAACTTAATTGCCCAGAGCCCAAGTGACTTAGGTAGTTATGCATTTACTCGCGAGTATGCACAGCAGCGCAGCGCTGATATAAATAACGTGATGACCCTAACAGATGGTTTAGTAAGGCTTTTTTCAAATTCATCACGCATACTGGCACTTGGCCGTAGTATTGGGTTGTTTTCGATGGATTTATTCCCCTCTTTAAAAGCGCCATTGGCTAAGCAGTTAATGGGGCAAGTTAAACAAGGTCAAGGTTTATGAAACAAGCACAGGTATGTATTGTAGGTGGTGGCAGCGTAGGGCTTACCTTAGCGCTTGGGTTGGCAAAAGCAGGTATAAGCGTAGTCGTGCTTGACGCTGCGCCAAAGCAAACACCGCCAACAGACGAGTATGGCATGCGCGTAAGTGCGTTGAGTATTGCGAGTCAAACCTTGCTTGAACAATTAAACGTATGGCCACACATAGTTGCTTTGCGTGCTAGTGCCTATACCCATATGGATGTGCGCGATGCAGACAGCTTTGGCAAAATAGCTTTTAATAGTGAGCAACTAGAGCTTGATCATTTAGGTCATATAGTTGAAAACGATATTATTTGCTACGCGCTTATAAAGGAGCTGGAGCAGCAGCCAAATGCTACGCTGATGTTCGACACTTGTTATCAGCAAATACACCAAAGCGAATCGGATGTATTTGTTACTTTAAAAAGTGGTGAGCCAATCATTGCAAAGCTGCTGGTGGCCGCCGATGGTGCAAATTCGGCAATTCGAAAGCAGTTTAATATGGCGCTGAGCTTTAAAGACTACGACCACCATGCATTGGTGGCTACAGTTAAAACCCAAGAGCCACACGCCAATACCGCACGCCAAGTGTTTTTACCAAGCGGGCCATTAGCATTTTTACCGTTGAGCGATGCCAACACCCATTCAATTGTGTGGTCTACAAACCCAACGCATTGTGAAGAGCTATTAGCAATGGACGACAATCAGTTTAACAAAGCCATTATGGCGGCAATAGACGGCCAATGTGGTTTGTGTGAAGTGCAAAGTGTACGCGCTGCATTTCCACTTAAAATGCGTTATGCCCAGCAATGGGTTGCAGGTAAAGTCGTATTAATTGGCGATGCTGCACATACGATTCATCCGCTTGCAGGCTTGGGGATGAACCTAGGCCTAAAAGATGCCGCTTATTTAATTGAGTTACTAACAAGTGATAATAAAGAATTTGCCAGCACGCGTACTTTACGTGATTACGAGCGAACCCGTAAACTCGATGCGCAAAAACACATTGCCATGATGTACTCTTTAAAAGAGTTATTTGCCGGTGCTAACCCAATTAAAAAACTAATTCGTGGAGTTGGGCTTTCAATGGTTGATAACTTAGGCCCAATAAAGCATTTGTTTGCTAAAGAAGCGATAGGAAAGTAAGCGTATTAGTAAGCGAATAAAAAGCCGTGGTTATTTTAACCGCGGCTTTTTATTATCTATTTTGAATTAAAGAGTTAAGTAACGTTTGATTTTTAGCCAATGTTTTTAGGTAGTGTTTTTAGATATTGCAGTGGAGTGCAGTTATACCAGCGTTTAAAAGCACGATTAAATGAACTTTGGTCGTTAAAGCCAAGTTTAATTGCTATGTTACTTAATGGCTCTTTGCCAATGCACAGTATTACGCGCCTTTTACGCTCTTGCTCAAGTAAGTCGGCAAACGATATTTGTTCGCGCTTTAAATGGCGTTGCAAGGTGCGCGGGGTCATGTTTAGTGCGCCTGCTGTGCGTATTAAACTGCAGTCGATTAAGTCATTTTTAGCTATAAATAACTGGCTAATTTTTTCGGTTAGTAGCTGCTGGCTTTTAAAGCGTGAAAGTTGCTGCTCAGAAACCTGTTTAAGCACTAAATTAATTTGCGTATTGTCGGTTTTAAATGGCAGTGCTAAATAACTGCTCGGAAATACCACTTGGTTATACTGTGCGTTAGTTTTAACGGGGCAGTTAAACCAGTGTGTGAGTACTGTTTTTTCATTGCTGGTAAAAGCTTGGGTAAAATAAATAGTACTGGGCGATAGCTGTGGATTTAATAGTTGTCGAATAACACTTACCCAAGCGGTCATATTACGTAAAATAACCTGTGGGCTACAGTTAGCATTAGGTAGCCAACGAATAATTGCCAACTCACCTTGCTGTTCAAACTCTGCTCTACCAATATCTGCAACTAAACTGTCGTAGTTAAGCAGTGCGGTAATAGCGCTGGCTAAGTTATTACTCGATTCAATTAAGTAACCCAATATGCCAAAGTCGGCAGTTCGAATTTGCTGACCAAGCTTAAAGCCAAACAAAGGCTCGTTTAGAGTTTGCTGAGCATAATTTAGCAGTGCGTTGTAACTGTTTAAGCTAATGCGTGGCGCGAGTTGCTGAGCTTGCTTATTACTGTATTCATTAAAGTTAATAGCCGACAAAACAGCTTGGCTATTAAGTCCAAGTGTTTCAAGGTAATCAATACAGCTTGAAAAATAATGATCGGCAAGTGTGCTCATTTGTCGCCTAAAGCTAAAAAATGGTCGTGTAACAGCAAGTTTGCCACGAAAAAATTTTATATGGTAGGGCATTATGAAAATACTTATTATATAAAAATGATACAAATAACCTTAAAACAAAAGATTGCAGCAACGCCTCTACAAGTCAGAGACGCTTTGCTTGATCATGCGCAATTAGAACGTTTTTTTAATGCTAAATTTGTCCTGTTAAAAAAGCAAAATGAAGGCGAAATTATTGGCGGTAAAGGTGCTATTAGGCAAGTTATAATGGCAGGAGTTCGCTTTGAAGAGCGTATAATTAGCGCCGATAGCAATCATATTAGTTATCAAATAATAGGTAATAAACCAGTTGCAGAGCACCGTGGCGATATTTATTTTTGCGTTAGCGACAATGCCCCAACAAGCACCGAAGTTACCTATAACATACGCTGTAAAACACCATGGTGGCTGCCAAGCTTTGTGGTTAAGTTTTTTATTAAAAAAGATATAGCACAAGCGCTTAATAAACTAAAAGCCAACTTTAAGGGCAACATATCATGAGCATAGAAATAATTTTACTTGCCCTTAGTCCTGTATTTATTATTTTTGTAAGTTATGAATTTATTAAATATCGGCGCTATTACGACATAAAAGACAGCTTGGCGAATACAGCACTGGCGCTTATGCATCAAGGGTGCGATGCGATTGCTTTAATTGTGCTAATGCCATTTTTTTATTGGTTGCATCAATATAGGTTATTTGATATTGAACTGTCGGTGCTGACGATATTTGGCGCATTTTTACTACAAGACTTTTTGTATTATTGGTTTCATAAAGCGTCGCACCATATTCATTGGTTATGGGCTGCCCATGTGGTTCATCACAGTTCAACTAAAATGAACTTTTCAACCGCATTTAGGCAAAGCTTAATGTATCCGCTTGCGGGTATGTGGTTATTTTGGTTGCCAATGATATTAATCGGCTTTGATCCGCTGAGTGTATTTACCGTAGTGGCGCTTAATTTGGCCTATCAGTTTTTTGTGCATACCCAAACGGTAAGTACACTAGGCTGGTTTGAAAAGGTATTTAACACCCCATCGCATCATCGAGTACATCATGCTATTAACCCCGGCTACTTAGATAAAAATTTTGCCGGTGTACTCATTATTTGGGATAAATTATTTGGCACTTACGCCGAGGAAAAAGCCGATAAACCGTGTAAGTACGGTATTGTGGGGCAGTTAAATAGTAACAACCCACTGACCATAACTTTTCATCAGTGGTTATATTTAATTAAAAGCACCTATAGGGCAAACGGTATGAAAGCAAAGCTAAATGTTTTGTTTGGCTACCCCAGTAGCTCAAACTGATGGTTGTTCAGGTTAACCGAACCCTTATTAAATTAAAATACTAAGCTGAAGCATTTTTGATTAAACAGATGAATTAGCAGTGATATATTTTAGGTTAAAAAAATATTGATGCGAAAATAATTAAAACTACAATTATTTAGCTATACCTCCTTTGAAATCTGAACGTAGACTTAAACTAAAGATTAAATTAACGTTTAATTTATATATTTTCTTGTAATTTTTAACTAATTATTTTAATGTTCTAGAATCAAAAGGATTGATTGGTTTTTCAAGCATGAAAAAAACACCCTCTTTATTTCCATATGTTCCAAAAGTTATTTTATGGTGCCTATATTCAAAATCAAATTGTATAAATGAGTTGCTTCAGAGCATTTATTTTTACAATATTAGAAAAGCATTTGGCAAGATTAAGAATGTTCAGCTTAAGCAATTATGGACTTATTTAAGTGTAAGTATAATGTTGAGCTTCTGTTTTGAGTTTAAAACTGAAAATAGTATTACAGCTATATATAACAGGTGTTATAACTTTCAATTACCTCTCCAGCTTAAAAAATATCTTACAATTGAACTATCAGTTTTGCCTTCAGACAAAAAAATACTAGTAAGCTTAATTTTAATAAAATTAAGTGAAAACTATGCAATTAGTTTACTTATAAAATACTTAATCCCATTTTTATCGCGACTTTCCCCAGTAAATACCCAATTGATATGCAAAAAGAAACAGAGCTGCTTGAAGTGTATTTATGAATTTTAAATATTAAACAGCTTTAAATTTAATTAGATAACCCTTTATAAATAATTAATGTTAAACAAAGGAATGACAATGAAACAATATACACTCACTAGGAGCGCGCTTTGCGTCTCTCTTGCACTAACCACGACCTCAGCTTTTGCTGCAAATAGCTGGTTATCACGCGTAAATACAGTCAGTGAAGATCAACAACAGCAAATTCATGTTGCAAACTATGTAGAGTCTTTATCTAGTATTGATGCAAGGGATACTAGTCAGGCTGTATTTGATATCACAGTTTCTTTATATAATAACCCGCAAGGTAATGAGAAGCTCATTTATGATCAAGTGTTTGCAAACTTCGCGGATGCTGTTTGTGAGCAAAGTAACGGAGAGCATAAGTTAGGTAAGATAAGCGTATTTAGAGAAAACAAGCATCGCTCTAAATCGGATATTATTTGGGGGCCAAGGGAATGGCCACGCGCAAATGCTTCTGGATTTGGCGCCAATGGTATGCACATTTGGTTTGGTGATATTTTTCCAAACGGAGCTGGAGCTGGTTTAGATCATAATATGTTACAAGATCCAGTTGGTGCAGGTTACACACTTGCACATGAGTGGGGGCATTATGCATACGGTGTGTTTGATGAATATCGTGGCAGCGCTGAATCAGGGCAAGCAAGTACTCCTTTAAGTAGCGATATTGCAACTCAATCAATAATGAGCAACCAATGGAAAGCAAAACAAGGAGACTTCCAGTGGGTAAATCACTCTACAAAAAGCACCTTTGGTGATGCTGCACGAACAGCACAAGGTCGAGTATATGGTAAAAGTGCTTGGGAGGTCCTGCTACAAGATACCAAAGACGACCCTAAGTCAGGTCGAAAAACAGCACAACCTAAACGCATCAAGTATACAGCACTTGCAAATAATGCACCTGATGAAAATAACCCAATAAAATTTCAATTACCTAATGCACAAGCATCATGTCAAGACCAATTAGAAATAGTCTGGGTTGAAGGCGATATTGATATGCAGGTTGTGATTGACAGATCAGGAAGTATGGCAGGCACACCGATAAACAATGCTAAACAAGCTGCAAAAATTTTAGTTGACGCAACCGCAGAAGGAAGTACTGCATTAGGATTAGTCTCTTTTTCATCTCGTTCGAGCATAACTCAAGACTTCCCAATTCAAAAAATTGACAAGCCAGATATAGGAGTTAAAGCTGGGCTAAAAGCTGCGGTTGATAATATTCGAGCTGGCGGTAGCACAGCACTATACGATGCGAGCCAAATAGCACTTGATAATTTAGTGACTTATCAATCTACTAAAGGTAGCGGAGCGCCTGGTGTTGTATTTGTACTTGCTGATGGAGATGATAATAGCTCTCGTAATAGTCAAGCAAATGTTATTAATAACTATCAAGCGGCCAACATACCAGTATTCAGTTTTGGTTATGGTTCGGCTTCACCTACAGGGCCACTATTAACATTGGCTAATTCTACGGGAGGTAAGTATTTTTCATCGCCCACATCATTAGCAGAGATAATTGATGCATTTTTACAAGCAAACGCAATCGCGACAGATAACCAAAACCTTATATCTTCTGTAATAAATTTGATGAGTGGCACAAGCGAAACGCAGCCAATTACAGTCGACTCAGGGTTAGATAATTTTAATATTTTTATAAATCACGGTTTGAATGCTAACGATATACAATTAAGTCTATTTGATAGTAATAATATTGAAGTAAATGATGCTATTTTTGATTGTATGCAAACATCAAACTCAATGACATGCAGTGCAAATATTTCAAGTTCGATCATTGCTAAGCATGGTGGTGGTGAATGGCAATTGCATTTATCAAACTCAAACTTGTATGATACGAATGCAACTATCAATGTCAGTGCTGAGCCTAGTTTAGCCGGCAGCTATACAGTTACTGTTGAGGGGGCTTCTGGTAATGCTGTTAATTATCCTGCTCCAATGATAATAACAACGGCAATCACTAAAGATAAGTTGATTACAGGGGCAAATGTTGTTGCCACTATTAAAGATCCCGCGGGGTCAACAACTACTCTAGAAATGCTTGATAATGGCTTATTCAGTGATGCTACTGCAGGAGATGGTATTTACACTGCCATTGCACCTTACAATCAAAACGGCATTTATCAAGTTGAAGTCAATGTGAATAATAATGCTAACCAAGCAAAATATACCACAACAGGCTTGCTAACACCCACTATAGATGGCTCAGTACCTGAGGCTGAAGCGCTGCCTGATATTAATGAAAATTTTGTGAGAATCTCTAAAACAACGATTGTTGTTAGTGATGTACCTTATTCAGATGGTGACGGTAATACTTACAATGCTAATCCACTGAATGCAGATAACTCAGGGGCAGGAGGTGTTATTGATAGTGATATTGACTTAGATTATTACCTTATAAAGGAAATTGATATAACAGCAGATTTAGTGGTTCGAGTTACTGACCTTAGTTTAGGGATGAAGCCTAATTTGAGTCTATATAAGTCAGATGGTACAACAATAATTGCAGAAAATATTACCTTAAGTAGTAACCCATCTAAAACAGATTATGTTTATTATAAAGTAGATCAAGCAGCCTTAGAGTCAGAAATATACGCATTAGTTAAGCATGAGGATCCTAGCGCGACAGTTGGCGGATATCAAATTAGCGCGGGGAAACCATTAAATACAGATACTCCACCAAATAGTGCCCCAGAAACAAGCGAAGATGTTATTTCACTATGGTCAGGGCAAATAGCCACAATCACCCCATTAGATAATGATACCGATGCTGATGGTGATGATTTAGTTATTGATAGTATTAATACGGACAATACATTGGGAGTTGTGACCTTATCGGGAGATAGTGTTGTTTATGATGCAACAACAGCTTTCTCAAATGAAGCTGAAGGGACTGTAGTTACTGACTCATTTAAGTATATTGTCACTGATAATAAAGGGGCGTTTGTTGAGGAAACAGTGAATGTAACGGTGAATATTAATTCTTCACCGACAGCCGTTGAAGATATTGTCAACGTGGCCGAGAATGAAACAGTGGTTATTTCACCATTAGTTAATGACTCGGACGTTGATGGGCATAACTTCGGTATAAGTTCATTCAGCACCGAAATTAAAGGTAAATTAACAGATAATAATGATAGTACTTGGTTGTATTCACCTGATGGCCAATTTGATGATTTACTTAAAGGCGAAGTTTCAGCCCAAGAAATTAAATACACAATTGTAGATGAGCTTGGGGCTACAAGCTCCTCTTCTGTTAAAGTTAATGTTATTGGGGTTAACACTTTACCGCATGCAGAAGCGGATTCTGTTAATACTAGTAAGTCTAAGAGTGTTCAAATAAATGTTCTTGTAAATGACTTTGATAGTGACAATGATACATTAAGTGTTTCATCTTTGAATGTAGAAGGTGTTAAAGGCCTAGTTACTGATAACGGCGATGGGACAGTAACATATGACCCCAATGGCCAATTTAATACACTGTATAGTGGTGAATCAGCAACAGAATCCTTTTCATATACGATTACAGATGGTGAAGCAGAAGCTTCAGGCAATGTGACGATAACAATAAGTGGAGAAGGAGTTAAGCCTACTTCTTCAACGGAGGTAAGCTCTAAAGAAGACTCATCTTCTGGTGGTAGCCTATATTGGTTAACTTTGTTATTGATGCCGATTGCAGTTGTAAGAAGGCGTAAAAAATAATTAACTATTTAGTAAGCTATTAATAAAATAAGCCCTTCTAAGTGAAGGGCTTATTTTGTCTATGTGATTAAAGATTGTTTTTTCGTCGTATAGCGATATTTTTACTGCGTGGTGCACCTAATATAATGAATAAGTGACAAATACATACCGACAAAAATGCACTCACACCTAAAGCACCGCCGTAGCCGTCGAGTATGGGTACTAAGTACTCAAATAATAGCGAAAATATAACAGCGGAGCTGGCAAGCGTATATATGCCAAAGCGGTGTGGGGCGCTCATACCAATAAAAGTACCACCAAAAAACACAACGCTGTATAACTCAGGATCAAGGTTAAGCCAGTAAAAAATTAAGTAAGTAACTATAGATAAGGCCGCAGAAGCTCTAATACCATCAAAACGACTATGCTTGGCTAAATAAAATGTTAAAAAAGCGCCTATCAAAGCTAATATAGAATATTCAATACTCATTACACTAAGCCTTTAGCTAAAGAATACAAAGCAACACTTGCAAAGGCTACGCTGCCTAATCGGCCACCAAAACCAGCAAATGCATTTAAGGTAAGGGTGTATAGCGTTGCGCCAATAATTGAGATTATCGCCACTTCCCAGTAGCTAGTAATTAAGCTAGTTGAGCACATACCGGCAAAGCTACCTGCATATATGGCCGCACAAGGGTGGTTTTGATAAAGCTTAGGAAAAGGAATAAACGAGCCAACTAGCCCGGTTAATGCTGCAGATATAACAAGTGGTAATGCAAATGTTGTATGCATTACAAAGCACGACATACAGCCGGCAAAAAATGTGATGGACTTTAATAATAAAAATTTAATCATAGCGCGCAAATTAGTACCTTATAGCGTGCGTATAATAAAGTAACACTTTTATGTTTGATAGCTCAAAGCTAGAATTTTATAGCATAACTAATAATAGCTAATTGCCAAAAATAGTAGGTGTCAGAATTTAATCATTTTATTAGCCTAATAGTTGTAAGGGCTGTAAATGCTAAAATATACATCGTTAATGTTCTATAAATTACAAAGCATGTATAATGCTGACTGTTTAATTTATTAAAAGCTATTATCAAGGGTAATTTATGTCTAACTGTTTACATCTGGCTATTCCGGCTGGTGATTTAAATATAGCTAAAACTTTTTATTGCGATGTACTTGGCTGTAAAACCGGAAATAGCGAGCAAGGACGCTGGATAGATATTGATTTTTGGGGTAACGAGTTAACACTGCACCAAAGTGTTGAGCGCCTACCTACAGTTCGCCATGATGTTGATATGGGCGCAGTTGCCGTACCACATTTTGGCATTCATTTATCTGAAAACGAATTTAATGCGTTAAAACAACGTATTGAAAGCGCGGGCTTGGAGTATTTAGATAAGCCATATCGTCGTTTTATAGGAGATGAGTTTGAACAAGAAACATTTTTTATAGAAGATCCTAACGGTAACGTACTCGAAATGAAAACCATGGTTAACCCCGAGGTTTTATTTAAGAAAAGTTAGGGTCTGTTGACCTTTACAGTTAAATTTGTTCAAACTAGGGGCGATTTAATCACGGCGCGAGATTTGTAACCTAGTGGGCTAAGTAAAAACTGAGCAACAAAGAGTCAATCGCCCCTAGGCAGAACCCTTCGGGCAGCGCATGTTTGGCATTAATGCTACGTTATCGCCTATTTATGGGGAATAACCACACCACATAGGCTCTGCCTTGCCTAAATACCAAACATACTGCTGCAAATTCAACCTTGAAAGATCAACAGACCCTTATCCCGCTTGTTTACTTTATTTAATAAGGCAAACAAGCGGGGCAGTAATAATTTAGTTACCTTTATTGTGGGCTAGCGGGGCTTAATACAAGTTTACTAAAGCTCACTTGTGCATAGTCACCGTTTTGTTTATCTGTAGCCCAGTCACCCGTACCTAAACAGCCCGGATACCAAATACCTTTAGCATTTTTGGTACTACATTGGTTATACGCCCCGGCTTTAAAGTAGTGCCAATCAGCTGCATACCCATGAGGGTGATCTTTTTCGTCTACGTTGCCATACGCATCTACGTTATTACCTAAGTTAATAGAGTAGCTAACATCGTTTTTGCCTGCTGTGCTAAATGTTAGGTGCATCACATTTTTATACACATTTACTGTGTAACTAAACTCTTCACCTAACGCGATACCAGCATTGCCTGGCTCGTTAGGGTTTTCCCATGTGTTATCCCAAACAGGATAAGCTATATCAGTACGGTTAGGATCTGTTTTTGGTAGGTTACGCTCATAGTTCCAAAAAACCGATCCCGTTTTATGTCCAGGCCACTTTTTATAATATATTTTTAGTGGCTCGTTGCCCCAGCCATAGCCAAGCTTAGTGTCAATAAGCGCCTGATCTTTACCTGCGTGAATTTGCCCCACAACAACAGAGTAGGCCGCATTTTTACTTGGATCAGTAGCACGTAATGCAACATGATCTACTTTTAGCGTTGCTTCCATTTTGCCACCAATTGAGCCAAATCGATCCGATAGTGGGTGTACAGCAAGAGCAAAATTGTTTTTAGGACTTTTGGTTTTTATTTTTGTATTTGCTCCGCGGAGCATTTGCCTAAATTCACTGCGTGTATTGGTAGAATTGGCACTCGTAAGTGCTTTGTTTGGCGAGGTGAATACCATGTAACCTTTATCATCCAGATAGAAAAAATCAGGATGTGAGTAAGTCTGAATTTCTTTAACATCTATTTCATCAATTTTACCGTCGTTATCTAAATCAACCGGTACATTAATTTTCCACTGAGATAAATCAAATTTAGAGGCGGGTACTAATGGGTTAGCTTGTTGCTCAGTGCTTTTTGGTTGTTGGCTAACACAACCAATAACCAAAGAGGTAGTGAGGGCAATTAAAGCCCGGGCTTAATAAGATGTGTAATGTTATTTTTATTCATTAGTACCTCAGTATAAAGTTAAATATTTACATTGTTGCACATGACTGTAACGTATTTAAAATCAACTTAACATACCAAAGTGCAATTATTATATTACCAATTATTGAAATCTTTGTTTTTTAGCTGCTTAATTGTAATGCCAATTCATTCTCAATTGAGTAAATAATTTTAAGTTATTAAAAAGTAGCTATAAATTAGTCATAAAAAGATAAATACGCCTTGATGAGATGATTTAAATTCAACTCAATATTGATTGACTGTATTAACTAAGTGAGTAGAATTTGCGCCATTACTCATCTTTTATTATTAGTCATGTTAGTTAAATTGATGGTTGCTCCGCTATTACTGCTCTTTATTTCTTACGCGCAAAAAAAGTTTGGTAGTTTTATAAGCGGTATTATTCCTGGCCTGCCAATCACCTCTGGGCCTATTTCATATTTTATTGCTATAGAGCAAGGAAAGCTATTTGCAGCTAACTCAGCGGTGGGCGCTTTATATGGCATGAGTGGTATTGGTTTATTTTGCTTTGTGTATATGGCGGTTTCGTATAAGTGTGGCTTAGCAAAGTCGTTGTTAATAGCGCTGAGTGTGTGGTGTTTATTTAGCATACTGACATTATTTTTACCGGTTAATATTTTTGTAGCGTGCTTGTTCTCTATTAGTACTTTATTGGCTTTAACTTTTGCTACTACAAAATTAAAAGTAGCGATAGATGCAAAGCCTTTAAATTCAAAATGGGAGCTGCCAATAAAAATAGTGTTAGTAACTAGTTTTATTATGTTGGTTACCTTTATTTCTGAGCATATTGGCTCGGCATGGAGTGGGTTGCTTTCTACTTTTCCGGTTATTTTAGCGGTAATGGGCAGCATAGCGTATATCAGTGATAAAAAAGACTCAGCGTTTAAAATACTAAACGGTGGTATTATTGGCTCATTAGGTGGGTGTATATTTTTTGCCGCCATTGCATTGCTATTAAAATACGATATTTTAATTTGGCAAGTTTATACAGTGGCAGCTATTAGCTCGGTGTTGTTTACGCTTATTTTTAGCCATTTTATAAACCGTAAGTATGTTAATCCTGTTGCTTTTAATACTGCTAAAACGCAGCTTTAGCGGTTTGTTTACAGTAACATTTCTTTTGGTGTTTTATTAAAGTGGCGTTTAAATTCACGGCTAAATTGCGATGGGCTGGTATAGCCTACTTTTAATGCTGCTTCGTTGGCTTTGCTGCCATTGGCGGTTATAAGTGCTTTAGCTTTAGCTAAACGCAGCTTTTTTAAATATTGTAACGGCGACTCAAAAGTCACTTGTTTAAAGGCGCGATGAAACGACGAAATGCTCATATTTACGTCCTCTGCTAACCCTTCTACTGTGATGGGGTTGGCATAATTACTATGCATAATAGACAGTGTGCGCGCTATACGTGCATAGTGGCCGTCGTGCATAGCAAGGCCAAATAAGGTATGTCCTTGGGGGCCGCAAAGTACACGGTATACTAATTCTTTTACTATATCTTCGCCAAATACTTGTGCTTCAAGTGGGTTATTTAACACGGTTAATAAACGCTTAGTTACCAGCTCCATCGCGTTATCGAGTTTAGCTGATTGCACGCCACTCATTTGCCCGCATGTTGGTGGCAGAGCAAATTGTTTATGCTCAGTCATTTGGTTAACGAGTTTGTGCAATAACGCAGGGTTAATATCAACAGCAATCCCAAGCACTGGTAAGTCGCCATCAGTAAAGGCTTCGCACTCTAGCGGTACAGGAACGCCCAATACTAAATAATCCCCCGCACCATATTGTATTTTATGATCTGTAAAATGAATTACTTTATGCCCTTGCCCGACCACAATAATCCCAGAGTTATAAATAAGCGGCTGTCGCGGCGAGCTTTTACTGGCGCGATGAAAATAGACTCCAGTAATAATGGTTTCCATCGTGCCTTCAAAATTGAGTAACTGATTGTGCTCTGCGTACTGCTGCAGCATATTGGCAATGGTGGGCATAAAAGCATCTTTACATGGCTGATTTTTACGTAAAATAACAATGTTGATAGTTTTAGGCAAGCTTTTGCGCGTTATTGGGCTTTTTTTATGTTTGTTTTGCCAGTAATATGCACTCATTGAAGCTTTACTTAGTGAGCAACTAAGTAAGTTGAACCATATTTAATCGTCACCCTAGGATAAAATAATGAAATTTAGCTACGTAAATCCAACACTAATTCAATTTGGCCAACAACAAATAGCCTCACTAACTGATTTGATCGCAAAAGATCAAAAAGTACTAGTTGTGTACGGTGGCGGATCAATTAAAAAGAACGACGTATATGACCAAGTTGCAGCAGCACTTGAAGGTTTTGATTGGGTAGAGTTTTCGGGCGTTGGCGCTAACCCAACAATTGAAGTACTAGATCAAGCAGTAAAAATCTGTAAAGAACAAGACATCGACTTTGTACTAGGTGTTGGCGGCGGCTCAGTAATTGACGGCGTTAAATACATTGCAGCTTCAGCAGTATACGATGGCGAAGGTTGGGATATTCCTACTGGTAAGCATAAAGTAACTAGCGCATTACCAATTGGTGCAGTACTTACATTACCAGCTACAGGCTCAGAGTCTAACCAGGGCTCAGTAGTAAGCAAAGCAGCTACAAAAGAAAAACTCCCGTTTATGTCTCCAGCAGTACAACCTAAATTTGCGATTATGGACCCTGATGTAATGAAAACATTACCACAGCGTCAACTTGTAAATGGTTTAGTAGACGCATGGGTGCACACCTGTGAGCAGTACTTAACGTTCCCAGAAGGAGCATTAGTACAAGATGGTTACGCAGAAGCATTACTTAAAGCACTTAAAGTACTTGGCGATAACTTTGAAAACCAAGATGACGCATGGCGTGCAAATCTTATGTGGTCAGCGAATCAAGCATTAAACGGTTTGATTGGTTCTGGCGTATCGCAAGATTGGGCAACCCACATGATTGGTCACGAGCTTACCGCTGCATACGGTGTTGACCATGCACGTTCGCTTGCAATAGTTCAGCCTTCTTTACTACGCAATCAATTTGCAGTTAAAAAAGCAAAACTAGAGCAAATGGGCAAAAACGTATTTGGTCTTGAGCAATCTGACGACTTAGCAGAGCTAACAATTCAAGCAATTGAAGCGTTTTACCATAGTCTTGATGTAGCTACGCAGCTTACTGAACATGGTGAAGATAAAGCAGCAGCTATTGACAATATTATTGGCAAACTTGAAGCGCATGGCATGCTTGCCCTTGGTGAAAACCAAGCAATCACGCTAAAAGAAAGTCGTGAAATTTTAGAACAAGCAGTCGCTTAATTTAAAGTGTTATTAATAAAAACCGCTAGCCTTACAGGTTAGCGGTTTTTTTATATGTATTAACTATTTAATTCTTTTATTATTTGGCAGTCGTTTATAGTATTTGCGGTGCAGTTAGTTAATAAGCTGGCTAACGATACCTCGAGCTTTTTAAGTTCTTTTTGTGCCGCTCGTACTTTAATTAATTGGTTTTCGATAATATCGTCAACCTCAACACACGATTTATCGCCGTATGATTGCGCAACAAGTAGAGTTTTAATATCGTCTATTGGAATTTGTAAATCGCGACAGCGTCGAATAAAAATAAGACGCTCTGTATCTGCTTGGGTGTAGGTTCTATAGCCGTTGCTCTCTCTTTTTGGAGCAGGAATAAGGTTTATTTGTTCGTAATAGCGAATTGTTTTTGCATTAATATTAACTAAGTGAGCAAGTTGCTTGATTTGCATATTGACCTTCCAGTAACTAGAAGGTTTATTATGCTGCTGACTCCTTTTATATTCAAGTATTTAAAAGGGACTTCTTTTTAGAGTTTGTAGGCAGACAATGCATTCAAAGCGTTTTTTAATAGTGATACTTTTAGTACTTGTACACAGCTTTATTAGCTGTGATGGTGCTGCGTATCATTTACAAGAAGACGTGGATCACATAACCAGCGCGCAGTTACAAAGTAATATAACTGCCGATGGTAGCCAAAATGAGGCTCAAGCCTCTGCCGAAATTCATGCCCACCAACATTGTCATAGTGGCTATTACAGTACAGTAAATCATTCAATCAGCCCTGAGCAGAGTAACCCCGCGTTACCTGTACGCTATTGTGGATTAATTTATCCACCTATGTCGCGCCCTCCTATTTCACTTAGCTAGTTTTAATTTACCTTAATAAAATATGGTGCATTTTACTGCCTGCGTTTAGACGCTATATAGGCTGTGTTATATGCATATTTAGGTTGCTTACAAATTTACATTACGATTTTTAATTTTAAATTATTTTGTAAGTTAACCCTGTTTGTTAAAAAACGGACAAGCTATATGAATAAAAAACCAATTATGCTGGTGGCACTACTTTGCGTGCTGCCGGTATTTAATGCGCTGGCTAATGTTAGTGCCAGTGAAAATATACTCACGCTTAAGCAAGCGCTGAGTAATACCGAGCAACAAAATCCGATATTAAAACGCTACCCCTATCATCAAAAAATATTGAGCGCGCTTAAATCACAAGCCACACTTTCGCCAAACCCTGTGCTTAGTGTTGCGGTTGAAAACGTGTTAGGCACCAATGATGCGCGTGGCGTAAAAGGCGCTGAAATAACGCTCGGGCTTAGCCAACTTATTGAGCTGGGCGATAAACGCCAAAGTAGAGTAGGTTTTGCTACTGCAAATATTAAAGCGCAGGCTATACAGTATCAAAATACTCGTTTAGCGTTATTAGCTACCACCGCAGAGCGTTACTATAGCGCACTTAAATTTCAAACCTTATTAGCATTAAATGTTGAGCGAAAAAGCGTTGTAACACAGGCGCTCAAAACAATTGAGCAAAGAGCAAATGCCGGGGCTGTATCGCAAGCCGATGTAAGTCGTATGCGTTATGCACTTAGCCAAGTAGAGCTTGAGCAAGTAAAGCTAACAAGTGAGTTTGAGCGCGCGCGTTTATTACTTAATGAGCTTTGGATTGATGAGCAAAGTAGTGCTTTTTTAGCGGGAAATATTAACGTCATCACGCCGCTTAAGTCACAGCAAGCGCTTTTAGATGCGGTAAATTTAGCACCTGAATTTGCCTTACTTCAGCAGCAATATATACAGCAAACGGCTAACTTAGCGCTGCAAAAAGCCAATGGACAAACCGATATTAATATAGGGGGAGGCGTGCGCTATAACCAACAAAGCGACTCCAGCTCATTAGTGTTTTCGTTTTCTATGCCACTGCAATTAAGTAATTCAAATAGCGGAAATATTGCAGCTGCAAATAGTCAGCTCATGCTTTTAAATGAGCAGCAAGGGCAATTGCGCATCCAGTTACGCCAGCAAGTACGTACTTTGTACGCTTATTATCAAGGTCGAGCTAATCAGGCAAAGCTATTATCTGATCAAATTATTCCTCAGGCACAAACATTGATTGAGCAAAGCTTAAAAAGTTATCAACGCGGACAAATTTCGGTGTTGCAATTACTTGATGCTCAACAAGCACTTTTTGATTCTAAACGCACACTTATTACAACTCACGCAGAGCTGTACCAAGTGCTACTTACTCTTGAGCGTTTAACAGGCCAATCTTTAATTGAGACTCATCAATCATGAATAAAAATATAATCGCATTACTAGTATCACTTTCGTTTGCCAGCAGCTTTGTAAGCACAGATGTATTTGCCTCTGCTGAGCATGGCGAGTCAGGTCATAAAGAAACAGAGCAACACGAGCAAAAGCAAGGTCCACACGGCGGCTTTTTATTAACTGATCCTAAATTAACCCTTGAGCTTAAATTGCAAGAATTTGCAGGTAATGTTGAGCTGCGCGTATACGGCTATAAGCAAAATCAGCCGATTAATATAAACGACTTAAACATAACAATGAGTTTAAAGCGCTTAGTTGAAGCCCCGCAAAATATACAGTTTACAGCTGAGGGCGACTATCTTGTGAGCATGCAATCAATTAACGAACCGCATTCATTTATACTTGCCGTTACTGCTAATTATAACGGTGAGAGTATTAGCTATGAGTACGAGCAACACGAAGGCCGTACCACGTTAACAGAGCGAGCTATTGAGCGCGCAGGTATTAAAACTGAGATAGCGCAAAGTGGTGAGGTAGATATTACCGACACGCTTTTTGGTGTTATTGCGCCAACCCAGCACGGCACAGTAGAAGTAATGGCGCCGTATACAGGATTGATCAGCGATATTTTTGTAAGCATTGGCCAAAGCGTTAAAAAAGGCGAGGCGCTTGTAAGTATCACTAACCGCGAAACACTGCAAAACTACACCATTAAAAGCCCTATTAGTGGCGTTGTAACTGAGCAATATTTAAAGCGTGGTGAGCTTGCAAGCACCAGCGCACTTATGCAAGTAGTTAACCTTGATAAAGTATGGGTTGAGCTGTCGGCTTTTCCCGAAAACATTGAAAAGCTAGCCATAGGGCAAAGCGCTAAAGTGTACGACTTGCATCATCATTTAAATACGCAAGGCAAAGTGTTTTTTATAGCCCCAATGATGACTGGCGGGCACATAGCCCGTGCACGTATAGAGCTTAATAACCCAGACGGGCATTGGCGCCCAGGCATGCATATAAATAGCGATGTAAGTGTGGCTAAAATAAATGCCAGCGTGCGGGTAAAGCCACACGCAATTCAAGAGTTTAACGGTCAAACAAGTGTGTTTGTTCGTAAAAATAATGTATTTGAAGTGCGCCCCGTTACCTTAGGTGCAAAAAATAGCGAATGGGTAGAAGTACTAACAGGCTTAAACGCGGGTAGCGAATACGTAACAGACAATAGTTATGTAATTAAAGCCGATATTTTAAAAAGCGGCGCAAGCCACGCTCACTAGGAGGCACCATGATTAATTGGATAGTTTCTTTTGCGGTTAAACGCCGCATGCTGGTGCTTGCGCTTACATTTTTATTTGCTGGATTTGGTGTATACAACATTCAAAATTTAGCGGTAGACGCAGTACCCGATATAACTAACGTACAAGTGCAAATTAATACCAAAGCGCAGGGGTTTACGCCATTAGAGGTAGAGCAACGCATTACTTATTTGGTAGAAACCGCCATGGCGGGCATACCTAAGCTTGATTATACCCGTTCGCTTTCGCGTTATGGGCTTTCGCAAGTAACGGTTATTTTTGATGAAGGCACCGATATTTATTGGGCGCGCCAGCAAATAGGTGAGCGTATTCAAAGTATTCGCTCCGACTTACCTAATAACGTAGAGCCAAACTTGGGCCCTATTGCCAGTGGTTTAGGCGAAATATTTACTTATAGTGTGCACGCCGCGCCTAATGCGTTAAAAGAAGATGGCACCGCCTACAACGCCGAAGACTTACGTACTTTGCAAGATTGGGTTATTCGTCCGCAGCTTTTAAAAGTAAAAGGCGTAACCGAAATAAACAGCCAAGGTGGTTTTGAGCGTCAATACCAAGTAGCGCCAGTGCCCGAAAAACTCATTGCCTATAAGCTTACTATTAGCGATGTGATTAGTGCACTTGAGGTTAATAACAGTAACCGAGGCGCAGGCTATATTGAGCGCTTTGATGGGCAATATTTAGTACGCTCGCCAGGGCAGCTTAAAACGCTAGAAGACATAGCCAATACCGTTGTTGCTAAGCGCGACGACGCACCTGTACGCATTAAAGATGTGGCTAACGTGCTTTTAGGTAAAGAGCTTAGAACCGGTGCGGCGACTTATAACGGCGAAGAAACCGTGCTCGGCACCGCCATGATGCTCATTGGCGAAAACAGCCGCGTGGTGGCAAAAGCTATGGCTGATAAGTTAGTTGATGTGCAAAAAAGCTTACCCGCTGGCGTTATTGTTGAAGCGGTTTACGACCGTACTACGCTTGTTGATAAAACCATAGCAACCGTGCAAACCAACTTATTTGAAGGTGCCGTTTTAGTGATAGTAGTTTTGCTATTACTGCTGGGCAATGTAACGGGCGCGCTTATTACGGCAATGGTTATTCCGTTGAGTATGTTGTTTGCCGTTACAGGTATGGTGGGTAATCGCGTATCGGGTAATCTAATGAGCCTAGGCGCAATCGACTTTGGTTTAATTGTTGATGGCGCTGTAATTGTTGTTGAAAACTGCCTGCGCCAACTCGGTGTAGCTCAGCATAAACATGGCAGGCTACTTACCTTAAATGAGCGTCTAAATGTAGTGACCGCCGCCACCAAAGAAGTATTTACACCGGCTGTATTTGGTATTGTTATTATTATGCTGGTTTACTTACCTTTATTTGCACTAAGCGGCGTTGAAGGCAAAATGTTTCAGCCAATGGCGTTTACTGTAGTTGCTGCATTAATAGGCGCGCTTATATTTGGCGTTACCTTTGTACCTGCTGCTATTGCGGTATTTGTTCGCGGTAAGGTTAATGAAACCGAAAACGCAGTCATGCGCGGCGTTAAAAAAGTGTATAAGCCATTACTTGGTATATCGCTTAAATTACCGTGGCTTATGGTGGGTATTGCCACTGCATTAGTATTAGTGCTTGGTTTTAAAGTTAAAAATATGGGGGCAGAATTTTTACCGCAGCTTGATGAGGGCGATATTGCTATGCATGCGCTGCGCATTACTGGCACCGGTATTGAGCAATCGGTACAAATGCAAAAAGAGCTTGAACAAGCCATTTTAAAGCAACCCGAAGTCGCTAACGTTTTTTCAAAAATTGGTACTGCTGACGTGGCAAGCGATCCTATGCCGCCAAACGTAGCCGATACTTTTTTAATGTTAAAACCTCAAAAACAATGGCCAAATCCAGCACTCACTAAAGAAGAGTTGGTTCAGCAAATTCGTACTCGTGTTAACGATGTACCCGGTAATAATTACGAATTCACACAACCAATAGAAATGCGCTTTAACGAGTTAATTGCTGGTGTGCGCGCCGATGTAGCACTGCGTATTTACGGTGACGACTTAAGCGTACTTAAAGAGTTTGGCGAAAAAGCCACAGGCTTAATGCGTAATATTGCAGGCGCTACCGATGTACGTTTGGAGCAAATGGAAGGGTTGCCAACGCTTTCGGTAACACCAATGCGCGACCACATGGCGTTATTAGGCTTAAGTGTAAACGACATTCAACAAACACTTGCCGCCGCTGTTGGTGGTGTGCAAACCGGGCTAATTTTTGAGGGCGATAAACGCTTTTCGTTATTAGTGCGCCTTGATAGGCGTTGGTCGAGCGATGTATCAGCACTTGCCCGTTTGCCAGTTGCTTTACCTAAAGATAGCAACCCAGAACTTGCATTTGTACCGCTTGGCGAAGTAGCGACAATCAGCATTGAAAAAGGGCCTAATCAAATAAACCGCGAAAGTGGTAAGCGCAACGTAGTGGTAACTGCCAATGTAGAGGGGCGCGATTTAGCAAGCTTTGTAAGTGATGCGCAAGCGAGCATGAATGAATCACTTAACTTACCAAGTGGCTATTGGCTTGAATATGGCGGCACGTTTGAGCAGCTACAATCGGCAAGTAAGCGGTTATCATTAGTTGTGCCGGTCACTTTACTGCTTATATTTGGCTTACTTTATAGCGCCTTTGGATCGCTTCGTGATTCATTAATTATATTTAGTGGTGTGCCACTGGCATTAACGGGTGGTGTACTTGCGTTATTGCTGCGCGATATGCCGCTTTCAATTTCAGCAGGTGTCGGCTTTATTGCCCTAAGTGGTGTAGCGGTATTAAACGGCGTGGTTATGCTGTCGTTCATTAAGCAGTTACGAAGCGATGGTTTAAGTTTGTTTGATGCAATTCACAGCGGCGCATTACAGCGCCTGCGCCCAGTACTGATGACGGCGCTGGTGGCAAGTTTAGGCTTTATACCTATGGCGCTTAATTCGGGGACGGGTTCTGAAGTGCAAAAACCTTTAGCAACGGTAGTGGTTGGCGGAATTATTTCATCAACTCTACTAACACTATTAATATTGCCTGCGCTTTATAAGTTAGTGCATTCTAAATTTACTAAAAAAGCAAAAGCTGAGTTAGCTTAAGTACTCGCTATTTAAAGCTTGATCAAAAGAGCAGCTGTATTTACAGCTGCTCTTTTTGAGTATTATTTAGTAAAAATACTACATTAATTATATTGAAAAAGATTATCCCAGCGCTCATCCAAAATGGTTTTTGCGTGTTCTAAACTCAGCGCGCTATACACTTCATTACCTTCTATTTCGTTACTACACGTTACCAAACGCATACGTACCAGCTTTTCAAGCGCGTCGCTAATTTCAAAATCAAGAACGCACTGGTATTTGCTTTTAAACCAATGCTCTATTTGCTCATCAAGCATTTGTGCGCTTAATCCGCTTTCAGATTTTAGTAAAAAGGTATACGCCAGCAAGGCTTCTTTTATGTCTTCTTCTTCGGCGGCATCAATAAGCGTGTGAAATACGCCCGCGTTGTTATCGAGGTTTTTAAAGTAGAGGTTATCGCTTAGGGCTTTCATAAATTTTATTTTGCGGTTTTTAAACTTACTCCATTCTTTAAAAATAAAGCTGCCAAACACGCCCATACCGATAGCAAAGGTAATAAAGTGTTGTTGGGTCATTTCTACAGCTTCACTTCTAAAACCACCCCAAAAAGCAAACAGAGCAAGCAATAATACGATTGATGCGCCCAATTTAGTAATAAGTACCACCGCACCGCCAACTAAAGCAGACGATCCAATAATGACCTTATCGATAGGGCGCATGCGTACTTCGCTATTAGGAAATAGCATTTCGAGATCGGCCTTAGGCACATTTTGAAACAACTTTACTATGGTTGAGCTTGGCTCAAATCCCAGTGGCGTTTTGTTTTTAGCTTCAAAATAAGCGCTATCTTTAAAGCGAATAAACACCGCAACACGATCGTAATTAGTAAAATGCAGCGGCTTTTTACGCAAGCCCCAAAAGCTGGTAATCGTTTCAGTGAGCTGCGACTCGCCACGGCGATAAAATACCACTTCTTCAAAGTCGTCAAATTCAACTTCAAGGCGCACTTTAAATAGTGATTCTTCGTTTAATGCCTCTTGTAAGTCTTCATTGGTGATTACTTCAAAATTAGCGGCGTTAAGTACCTTGGCAAAGTCTTTAGCAAACTCACTTTGGCACTGTGCTTTTTGATCAGCCGATACGGGGGCTAACGATCGCGTGTCACTGTTGGGATCAAATGGTGCATAATTGTTTTTAAGTGCCTCAAGTGTTGCGTGGTAATCGTAATGAATAAGGCTAGCTAGTAAATCACAAAACTGTTTAAACGATGTTTGTTGTGTGCTGTTATTGAGCTCTTCGCTACACATATCAACAATATCTTGCTTTCTAAAGGGAATAAAACGCGCACTTTGCATAAATTAATAACTACTGTGATAAGTAAATTCAATGATATAACTCAATAATAAAAGATCGCCGTAGCTATTACCAATTTGTTAATAATTAAAGTGTTTTATAACTAACGGTTTATATTTTCAGTCTAGATTAACTTAAGTATGTAATGATAAAGCATCTGAAATCGCGTTTTATTCACAATGAAAGGGAGTTATTATGGCGATTCAAAAAAAGCTTAAACAAAAAACACGTAATTTTATTGAATCTAAACATATGCTCAGTGGCATTACCGTGGCGTCGTTTTTAGAGTCGACCATAGTACCTATTCCGCTTGAAGCTGTTTTAGTACCCTTAATGCAAGCGCGTCGTGAAAAATTATGGCTTATTGCTTTAATGGCCACTTTGGGATGTATTGTGGGGGCGTTATTTGGTTATGCGCTGGGTTATTACTTATTTGATGCAGTTGGCGATTGGGTTATTAATAGTTTCTCAAGCCCCGAGCAGTTTGAAAATGTTAAACAACAAATGCACAATCAAGGCTTCTGGTTTGTAATAACGCTAGGCATAGTGCCTATTCCATTTCAAATAGCCATGCTGGCAGCGGGGGCGACTAAATATTCCCTCGGGTTATTTTTATTAGCCAGCGCAATTTCGCGTGCTATACGATATTTTGCTTTAGCGGTAGTTGTGTATTACGCCGGTAATAAAGCCGAGCAACTTATTAGTAAACATAAAACTAAAGCCATGATTACTTTAACTGTTTTTGTAATCGGTATATGGTGGTTAACGACGGTAATTTAATACCGCTAATTTATATTAAATAAAATAATAAGAGCATGCCATGGATGAGTTGATTGGGTTAGTAGGGCTATTTATATTAGCGATAATAGCAGGCGCTATTTGCGGGTTTATTGCACTTACACAGCTTAAAAGTTTAAGGCAACAAGTTGTGCAGTTAACAGCTAAAGTTAATAGTTTACTCCAGCAACAAGAGCAATTAACACCGCTTGCTAGTAAGCAAGCGCCACCACAAGCGCAACCACAACCACGAGTAAGCACACCAGCAACTGTTTCAACGCAGGTAAAAACTGCGGCTATAAGCGGCAATGAAGCTGCAGTTACTAAAACAGCTAAAACAAATACCTTCCCTAAAAAACCTAGCGTTTTACATACATTATTTAATAAATTACGTGCAGGATTTGAAGAAAACTGGATGACCTGGATAGGCGCGATAGCGCTTGCGTTTGGCGGTATTTTTTTAGCAAAATACAGCTTAGAAGCTGGGTTACTTTCGCCCGTTATGCGGTTGAGTTTAGGTGCACTATTTGGCCTTGGTTTAATAGCAGCTGCAGGGTATTTACATTATAAACGCATTGTATTTGAAGGGTTTAATAATTATATTCCGGCAGCCCTTGCTAGTGGCGGCTTTATTACCTGCTTTGCGTTAGCCTTACTTGCTTACAGTAACTACGCCATGCTTAGCTCCACTGTTGCATTTGTGCTATTGGCGATTATAGCTTTAAGTGCAAGCGTTATGGCAATTAAGTTTGGTCCTTTACTTGCTGTTTTGGGCATTATTGGTGCCTACAGCGTGCCTATTTGGGTTAGTAGTAATAGCGTTAATTTATTTTCTTTATTTATGTATGTTGGCTTTGTTAGTTTATTTGCCGCCATAGTGGCGCACCAAGTGCAGCGTATTTGGCTGTGGTATTTACTCTGGGCTGGGCATGTTTTTTGGTACTTAGCGGGTTTTGTTTTACTCGAAAGCAGCACCATTTGGTTACTGGGTGTTTATGCAGTCGCCAGTATTATTGGCCTCGTAGCTATCCCTCGTTTAGGGGGAAGGTTTACACTAATTGAGTTTCGCCCGCACAGCTTAAAGCGTTTAATTAATGTACTGCCCGATCACCCGTTAATGTTAGTGTTTACCGCACCGTTTATTTTGATGATGCTATTGCATAGGTTCGACGCGCAGTTTCAGATATTTAGCTTAATAACTTTAGTGCTAATGCTGTTTTTAGTATTAAAAAATAGCCGCTGGGATTTATGGCAAGCTGTGTGTTTAGTCATAGCCCTGGTCGTTTTAGTCAGTACCCAGCAAACTTTTGATTTTGATGATGCCTTGTTTATATTTAAACAAGAATATGGACTAGGTTTAATACTAGGTTTTACTTTGACTGCTTATGGCCTTTATTTTGGTCGTAAGTTTCCTAAGCGCTTGGCATTTCATATTACCGGCGCATTTAGTTTCTTTTTAATGATAGCCACGTTATACGCACTTATTCCTAATTCAGCGTTAAGTACAGCGTATCCGCTTTGGGCAGTTATATTACTTGTTGGTAGTGCTGTTTTAATAAAAAGTGCGCAGCACAGTGCTAGTTTGTATCAGCGTTTTACCTACTGGATAGCAGCAAATGCTAATATTACGCTCGCGATTACTATGCTATTAAACGACAGTGGCTTAACCATAGCGCTGGCTATTCAAGTGTTATTGATTAGCTTGCTGATCAAACGCCACAGCATACCTATGCCACATTGGCCTATTAAAGCACTGGTGGCAGCATTATTATTGCGACTAACTTTCTCACCGTGGACACCAAGTTACGAGGCTCTTACTATTTTTGGTTTGCACTGGAGTATAGTGGTGTACCCGCTGTGTACGGTGCTATTTTATGTTGCAGCAAGATGTTTTAACACATCAAAAATGCAGTTATGGCTAGAAGGTGCAGCGCTGCATTGCTTGGCATTATTTATTACCACCGAAACCAGTTATCAGCTAGTAGGGCATTATCCACAATTTGATTCATTGAGTTTTTACGAGCAAGTATTACTGGTTTGTAACTGGCTTGGGTTAGGTTGTGTGTATTTATATCGCGCGCGAATAGTAGGGAGTTTAGCAAAACTGTATCGCATTGGCGGCTTTGCATTGGCGGGCTTAGCTGGTGTGTTTGCACTAAAAACCTTAGTTGACGACAATCCGTTATTGAGTGCAATAGATATTGGTACAACGCCAATATTTAACTGGTTATTGTTATTATGGTTAGTACCTGCAGGGTTAACTTTGTGGTTAGCAAGGTTACTTAAAACTATAAATAGCAAAGCTATAAATACTAAGGTAATTGCAATAGTTCTCGCAATTGCGGGAATATTTACCTTCTTGGCAATTAACAGTTTAATTCGTCAATATTGGCAAGGGGCGTATATTTACTTATCTAAGGGGGTAGGTAACGCTGAGCTTTACAGCTATTCTATTATTTGGCTAGTACTGGGAGCAAGTACGGTTATTGTGGGCCATCTTAAAAATCAGCTACTAATACAAAAAGTAGGTTTAGGCTTATTGGCCGCGGTTATTTTAAAAGTATTTTTAATCGATATGGCAAACTTAACAGGTTTACTAAAAGCGATATCGTTTATTGGATTAGGGTTATCTTTAGTCGGGCTTAGCTGGTTGTTTCAAAAGCTGAGAAGCCGCGCTAACCTTGCTTAAGCCTTTATAAAATAAAGTAAAGGAAAACCCAGCCCGCTATTACTAACAGGCTGGGTATAATTTTTAAGTACTGTGATTTAGCAGCGCTTTTAGTTTGCCCGGTTTAATAGGCTTACTTAGATAATGAATATTAGCCGCTTTAGTTTCCTGTTTAAGCTCTTCATCGCGCACCGCTGTTATTAAGATAGCAGGGACTTGGTGTTGCCAAATATCTCTCAGGGTTTTTATAAGTGTTATGCCGTCGCAATCATTACCTAACTGGTAATCCATTAAAATCACATCGGGTGCGCTGTGCTCATTAGCGTGCGCAAGCACCTGTTCAACGTTATCAAATAAGGTGTAATTGGCTTGCCATTTGTTGAGTAAGCTTGCCATGGCAGCTAGATTGGCAGGATCGTCGTCAACGGCAACAATATTAATGGCGGCGCGGTTTTCCATTACACTATTAGCAATATTTTTATGCTGTACAAATTTTGCATCACCATAAGGTACTTCAATACTAAAGCGGCTGCCTTTATTAGGCACTGAGCATACATCAAGCGGTAAGCTGAGTAAGTCAGCCATTCTTTTTACTACTCCTAGACCTAAGCCTATGCCTTTATTGTCGCCAGCCTCAACCCGGTAGAAGTCATTAAAAATTTTAGCTTGCTCTGCTTCACTGATCCCTTGTCCTGTATCCCATACTTCTATGCGCAGGCTATGTTTACGGTTTCTACAGGCAATTAAAACTTTACCGCTTTGTGTGTACTTAATTGCATTAGAGAGCAGGTTTTGGATAATGCGTCGTAAATAAGTAATATCGCTGTGCACTATTTGTTGGTTAGAAAGCACTTTGAACGATAACCCTTTTACACTGAGTAAAATACTCGACTCGCTTTTAAGCGGTTGCAAAATATCGTCAATACAAAAGTGGCGTGGTGTAGGCGCCATTGCGCCTTGTTCTAACTTGGCTATTTCGAGCAGAGCCGACATTAAATGCACGGTAGAGTCTAGGCTGTCTCCTAGTTTATCAAGATTATTTTGATTAGTGCTATTGAGCTGCTTTTCGTCAATGGCGGCAAGGTATAAGCGCGCGGCATTTAATGGCTGTAAAATATCGTGGCTCGCCAGTGCTAAAAAGCGGGTTTTACTGTCGTTGGCTTTTTCGGCCTCACGTTTGGCTAAAGTTAGCGCCTGCTCAGTTTGGACTCGGCTATCTATTTGCGCTTGAAGGTCTTTATTAATGGTTTGTACTTCTTGAGTACGCGCCTCAATGCGGTTTTCTAAATCGATATTAATTTCTTCCAGCGCATTTTGAGTATTAATATGTGTTGTTATGTCTGAAAAGCTGGTAACAAAGCCGCCATCAGGCAAAGGGTTACCTATCATTTCGTACACTTGGCCGTTGCGGCGGTGGCGAATAAAATGATGCGAGGTGCCATTTTTTAAATGACGAACCCGCTTATCTACATGGCGTTCTATTTCGCCTGGACCACATTCACCACGCTCTGCGTTATAACGTATTATGTCTTCTACCGGTTGGCTCACTTCTAAAAAGCCTTCAGGGTAATTAAACATTTCGCTATAGCGTTTATTCCAAGCAACAAGTTTTAAATCTTTGTCGACCACAGAAAGACCATGGCTTAAGTTTTCAAGCGAGGTAAACAATAAGTTTTGGTTAAATTGCAGTGCTTGGGTGGTTTCATCAAAAAAGTTAACCACTTCTTCAAATGCCATGCGCTTACCAGACGATACAGTGTGCACTAATGCCTGAGCCGACGATGCACCAAGTACACCGGTTAACGCACGTTCGCAATAAGCAATAAACTCAGGTTTGGGGTGCGCGTTGTTGTCACTTAAATGATGGGCTAGGGCATAATTGGCTAATACTTGCTGGCTGCGCTGAATACCTAAAAAGGTCTGTAGCAGTATTTTAAAGTCGTATACCGTGGCTTTAACATCTTTATTTAAACGCTTTGATAAAATAGTCTGATCTTTTGGGTTAACAAATGCAGCAGCCTGAATTTTATCAATTAATCGCTCCTCAGCCCCTAACGAAAAGCTAATATAACAACCTATGTTAGCAAATAACGCAATCAGCGTGCCGCGGGTCATAAGGGTTTGTTGTAGCTCGTTATTTAGCGTGTTGCCAGCATCTAAAATAGGCAGCATTAAAAACAGCACCCAGCATATAAAGCCTGCAAGTAAGCCCGCATAAACGCCATAAGCATGGCCTTTTCGCCAATATAAACCACCTACAATAGCGGGTAATAATTGGGTTACTAACGAAAATGCCACCAAGCCCATGCTCGCTAATGCACTTCCGTGACCAAACCAATGCTGATAAAAATAAGCCAAGGTTAAAATACCGGCAATAGCAAAGCGTCGTACTAATAGTATTCTCGATCTATAGCTGGTGGTTATTAAGTTGCGTTTAAATTTGCGACGCAGTATTAGGGGCAGTACTACATCGTTTGAAATCATAGTACTTAAAGTGAGTGTTGCTACCACTATCATAGCAGTGGCAGCCGACAAGCCACCAATAAAAACGAAGGTGGTTAAAAAGGCATTATAGTGCAGCATTGGCAGGGCTAAAACAAAGCTGTCGGGTGAAAAGCTACGGCCTATTTCTGGGTGAATAGCGGCAGTTGCTATTGGAAAAATCATTGCTGCGGTAAGTAATAAGTACAGTGGAAACGCCCAGCGCGCGGTAAATAAATGACGCTTGTCTTGATTGTCGACCACGGTCACATGAAACTGACGCGGTAGGCAAATAATAGCCGCCGCAGCCATTAATGACTGGCCAATAAAGTTAAAACTAAAAAAGTCAAAGTCGGCCCAGTGTGTCCACAAAGGCTCGTCTACTTGATTAGCATAAGACTCAGGTAAGTTAAATAAAGAATACACAGCCAGCCCAGCCACCGCCATGAGTGCAATTAATTTTATGAGAGATTCAAACGCTACAGCAAGCATTAGCCCTGAACGATATTCAGTGACATCAACTTTTCGAGTGCCAAAAAATATCGCAAATAACGCCATAATTAAGGTTGCCGACAGGGCGACTATATCTCCAGATATTTTATTACTTGTTTGTAGCAGTAAAAAGCTCGAACTGAGCGCTTTTAATTGCAGCGCAATATACGGAATAGTCGCTAATAGCGCGATTAAAGTCACCATAATAGCGGTGGTTTGGCGCTTGCCATAACGGGCAGAAATAAAGTCGGCAATGGTGGTAATATTTTGCTTTTTACTCACTAAAACTAATTTACGTAAAAAGCCTTGGCCGAAAAAAAATAATAATGCGGGGCCTAGTAATATTGGCAAAAAACTCCAACTGCTTGTGGCTGCAGTTCCTACCGAGCCGTAGTAGGTCCAAGATGTACAATAAATGCCCAGTGAAAATGCATACACAAAAGGATGATGACTAATACGCTTAGCCAAAGGCGTGGTTTTATCGCCCCAACTTGCGAGCCAAAACAGCACTCCTATATAGCTCAAAGCAACAAAAATTAGTACGGCAGTCATGTATTTATTAAACCTTTTTGAATATGCACTCAACTAGCATGGACTATACACAATACCAGAGCTTGAATTAAGTGTGGGTGCGATATTTATTTATAAGTTTAAGCTGTTGTTTTTAATTGCTATTTATAAACATTAAATTATAGCAATACAGTATAAGACTAATGTCGCATGCAATCTAAATTTTATCAAAATGTTAACTGGTGGGATCTGAATAAAGTTTTAAATAGCTGAAAAATAATGCTTTTTAATTTTAATATCAGCTAAACACTGGTTTTTCGCCAAAAGGTTAACAGGCTGTTACGACTATGGTCGCAATTCAATATTTGCATTGCGTTGCTAAATTGGTAGATGAAAAATAAACCACTCATTACTTTTTAGTGATGCTTAAAGGGGAAAATAAAAATGGCTTTTAAAGATGAAGAACAAGCAAAAGCTTATTGGGCGGAAAATATTTCACTGTTATTTAAATTATTAGCAGTGTGGTTTGTCGTGTCATTTGGTTTTGGCATATTACTGGTTGATGTACTTAATGAAGTACGTTTTTTTGGGTTTAAACTTGGCTTCTGGTTCTCCCAGCAAGGTTCAATTTATACCTTTGTGGCTTTGATTTTTGTGTACGTAGTCAAAATGAATACGTTAGATAAAAAATATGGCGTAGACGAATAGGAGCTAAGCAATGGATGTTCAAACACTCACGTTTTTAATTGTTGGTTTAAGCTTCGCGCTTTATATCGGCATTGCAATTTGGGCCCGAGCGGGTTCAACTAAAGAGTTTTATGTAGCGGGCGGCGGCGTACCTCCTTTAGCTAATGGTATGGCAACCGCTGCCGATTGGATGAGCGCGGCGTCGTTTATTTCAATGGCGGGTATTATTTCGTTTGCGGGTTACGACGGCGGCGTTTACTTAATGGGGTGGACAGGTGGTTATGTATTACTTGCCATGTGTTTAGCGCCTTACTTACGTAAATTCGGCAAGTTTACTGTGCCAGACTTTATTGGCGACCGTTACTACTCACGTACCGCACGTTTAGTTGCTATTTTTTGTGCCATATTCATTTGTTTTACCTACATTGCAGGGCAAATGCGTGGTGTAGGCGTGGTTTTTTCTCGCTTTTTAGAAGTAGAAATTGAAACCGGTGTATACATAGGTATGGTTATTGTATTCTTTTATGCTGTTTTAGGTGGTATGAAAGGTATTACTTATACGCAGGTTGCACAGTATTGTGTGCTGGTATTTGCTTACTTAGTACCGGCCATTTTTATCTCTATGATGATGACAGGTCACTTCCTGCCACAAACTGGTTTTGGTGCCACACTGATTGGCGGAGAAGGTGCTTATGTGCTTGATAAGCTAGATGGCATAAGTTCGCAATTGGGCTTTTCTCAGTATACCGAAGGCTCTAAGAGTATGATTGATGTATTTGCTATTACCGGTGCATTAATGGTGGGTACTGCAGGTTTACCACATGTAATTGTTCGCTTTTTCACTGTACCTCGCGTTAAAGATACGCGTATATCAGCGGCATGGACCTTAGTGTTTATTGCTATTGTTTATACTACAGCACCAGCAGTTGCTGCATTTGCTCGCGTAAACATGGTTGATACTATTAACGGTAAAGATGGTAGCGGTACAGAGTATGCACAAGCACCAACGTGGATCAAAAACTGGGAACGTACCGGCTTAATTACCTTTAATGATAAAAATGGTGATGGCAAAATGTTTTACACTTCAGGCAGCATTGACGATCCAAACAGTGCTAATGAAGTAGATGTTGACCGCGATATTATGGTACTTGCTAATCCTGAAATTGCTAACTTACCAGCATGGGTTATTGCCCTAGTTGCTGCCGGTGGTATTGCAGCAGCATTATCAACAACCGCAGGTTTACTGTTAGTTATTTCTACCTCCGTATCGCACGATTTACTCAAGCGAACCCTTAAGCCCAATATTAGCGATAAGCAAGAGTTACTCGCAGCGAGGTTAGCTGCCATGGTCGCTATTGTTATATCCGCCTACTTTGGGATTAACCCGCCAGGGTTTGTGGCATCGGTGGTCGCATTTGCCTTCGGCTTAGCGGCAGCGAGTTTCTTCCCAGCTATTATTATGGGTATATTCTCTAAAGCAATGAACAGAGAAGGCGCAATTGCTGGCATGGTAACGGGTATTAGTTTTACCGCCGGTTATATTATTTACTTTAAGTTTGTTAGCCCAGAGCTTAATAGTGCCGAGCATTGGTTTTTAGGTATTTCGCCTGAAGGTATTGGCTTAGTAGGTATGATAATTAACTTTGCAGTTGCTGCAATAGTACTTAAATTTACTAAACCGACACCACTGGAAATTCAGCAGTTGGTTGAAGGTATTCGTAATCCTAAAGGATCTAGTGAAGCTCACGATCACTAAATCTATTTGCTTAACAGGCAATAAAAGTACCAAAAGCCCGACTTAAGTCGGGCTTTTTATTTGTTTAATAAATGATTACATTAAACCTTATATAAATCACTTAACGAGCGTAACTATGAGTGCAGAGCAGCAAGATATAACCCAATTTGTAACTATGCAGGCCCCGTTTAGCATGCTTGAGGCGAGTGCTTGCAGTTATTTTGTAAAGCACCTTGATATTGCTTACCTCAACCGTGAAAACCAAGCACAATGGCTGCAAAGTGAGCATCCTAAGTTATTTTTAATTCGCTCAGGCTTATACGATTTAGTGGATAGTAAAGGCGATATAGTTACGCGTTTAGCACAAGGTGATTATTTTGGTTTTCCATCGTTATTAACCGGTGAGGCGATGCAAAACAGGTTGGAAGTACAAAAAGAGGGCATAGTGTATATGCTGCCTCAGGAGCCGTTTGATTATTTGCGCCGTGAATATAAACCGTTTGAGCAATATTTTGTTCGCGCTCATGCAAACCGCTTACTCTCATCACATTATAAAAGTAAAACTGAAAGCTGGTCGGAGAGAAAAATATCGGAATTAATGACCCGAAAAGCCATTACTTTAACGCCAGATTCGAGTATTCGCCACGCGGCAAAACAAATGCAAGAGTATGGTGTGTCATCTATTATGATCACCCAAGATGCGCACTTAGTTGGGGTAGTAACCGACCGCGACTTACGTAATCGGGTACTGGCAGATGAAGTTGATCCACAGCAAAGCGTAAGCAGCATAATGACAGCAAAACCCAAGTTTATTTTTGAAAATAACCGGGTTTTTTCAGCGCTGCACCTAATGCTTAAACATAATATTCATCATATTCCAGTACTTGACGAAAACCACAAACCTTTGGGAATGATCACCAGTACCGATTTATTACGCCAGCAAAAAAGCGACCCGGTACAACTTATAGGTCGTATTTATAAAGCGCGCGCTATTGTCGATTTAAAACGCTACGCCAAAGAGATCCCAGAGTTGCTACGCGGCTTTTCGTACAATATTGACGACATATCGCTAATTGGCAAATTACTCAGTGGCCTAACCGATGCACTCACCTCGCGGCTAATTTATTTGTATCAACAAGAACATGGAGTAGCACCAAGTAGTTTTAGTTTTATTTGTTTTGGCTCCCAAGCCCGTGAAGAACAAACTCTACATTCAGATCAAGATAATGGCTTATTATTACCCGATGGTTTAAATGACGATGAGTTAGCCTACTTTAAAGGCATGGGGGAATATGTTTGCGAAAACTTAGTAGAGTGCGGCATTAGACGTTGCCCTGGCAATATAATGGCCAGTAGCGAGTTGTGCCGAATGAGTATTAGTGACTGGCGCGAGCGCTTTTTTAAATGGATAAGCAGCCCAACCCCTCAAGCCATGCTCAACTGTAAAATATTTTTTGATTTACGCTTTATCGAAGGCTCACACACACTTTATAGTAAGTTTTATGAGCAACTTACGCACATGTCACGCAACGAATTATTTTACGCCGCCATGGCCAACGACATTGACTCAAACAGCGTGCCTATAGGCTTGTTTAATAATTTTAAAACCGAAAAAACAGAAAAAAACTATAAATATATCGACTTAAAAAAACGTGGCGTAGTAATAATTAACGACATAGTGCGTTTATATGCATTAAGAGCGGGGATTCGCCGTGCCAATACCCAAGAGCGTTTAGACGCATTGTTAAAACACACTTTACTCAGCAAAGAAGATATTTATAACCTAAAAGATTGCTGGCGTTTTTTAACCCAGCTGCGATTAAGCACGCAAATAAATCAAGAAGGGCTGCCCAGTAATTGTATTAACCCCGACCAATTAAACTCTTTAGAGCGCCACCAACTAAAAGAAGCATTTTATCTGGTAAAACAAGCGCAGCAAGCCGCTGTGTTTAAATTTGCCCGTGGTAGCTTATAGCATGGCTGCTTATAAAAAAGCGGCGCACAAAGCGAGTAATAAACATTATGGTTAAGCGCTTAATTACCCGTTATTTTAAAAGGCGACAGCTACTGGCACATGCTGCTTTAAAGCAGCGCTACCTAGTGATTGACTTAGAGCTAACAGGGCTTGACGCTAAGCAGCACGAAATAGTGTCGCTAGCTTGGGTGGTTATAGAAAATCAATGTATAAAAATGAGTCAGTCGCAGCATTTAATTAATAAAGAGGTTAAAAACTTGGCACAAAGCCCAGTTTATCACGGCATTAATAATGATAATGTAGCTGCAGGGCAAAGTTTACATAGTATTTTAGAGCACCTTAGTGAGCACTTTAATGACTGTATTTTAGTGTTTCATAATGCCATGCTCGACTGGGGTTTTTTAAAACCAGCGCTTAAAAATGCCAATATTACTACGCGGCCAAAACTAATACTCTGCACCTTACAAATAGAAAAAAAGCGCCTGCAACATCAAGGCGTCGAAATAAAGCAAGATGATTTAACGTTAAACGAATGTCGTAATCGCTACGAACTGCCTAGTTATCATTGTCATCACGCACTTACCGACGCACAAGCCACAGCAGAGTTATTTTTGGCGCAGTGCCATCAAATAAGTAGCGGCAGAGGATTAAAAGTGAGGGAGCTTGCTTAGTTGCTAGCTTTATTTGCTACGATTTAAATCACTACTTTATGCACTCTTAACCTCTTTAATAAATAGTGTTTATGCATTTTAAACACCGTACTTGGCTTTTATTTTTATCTGAAAGCTAAGGCTACCATCTGAAAATTAAGCGCTAAATCAAGCTATTTTTGACCTTAGCTTGAAACTATTTTACACTTTCGTAACCTTATACATATTCTATTAGTATGTTTGTGAGCTTATAAGCTATTCACATCACCCCAAACAATTGAGTTTTTATGCTAACAAAAATATTAAATTCATTACGTGTAGGCGCTTTAAGCCTTATGGCAATTTTAACCTTATCGGTGCATGCTCAAAGTGCTTTGCCAGAGACAGGTTTGACCGTTGGTGTAGCGGGGGATGCTCCCTTTGTTATACACAATCCCCAAAATAATTCACTAGAGGGGATTTCACTTACAATTTGGGAAAATATAGCCGATAAAAAAAATTGGGAATACCAATATAAATATTTTACTACGGTTGATGAGGCACTTACCGCTTTGCAGCAAGGCGAAGTTGATTTACTTGCTGGGCCGATTAGTATTACCTCGGAGCGAGTGGAAAAGTTTCTGTTTTCTCAGCCTTATTACCAATCGAGTCTTACTATTGCCTCGCGCGATGAAAATGCCAGTATTTGGGGTAAAATAAAACCCTTTTTTAGCATGCAATTACTAATTGCTGTTGCCATATTTTTATCTTTACTAGCCATTGTTGGGCTGCTCTTTTGGCTTGCTGAGCGCAAACATTCTCCAGAGCAGTTTCCTGCAGATCCAAAAAGAGGGATAGCTAACGGTATGTGGCTAGCCATAGTGACTATGAGTACAACAGGTTATGGCGACATGGCACCGGTGAGCTTAAAAGGCCGAGTTGTAGCTGGTTGTTGGATGATTATTTCATTAATTTTTGCTACATCAATGATTGCAGGTATTGCCAGTACTCTTACCGTATCAAGCTTTAGCAGTTCTACTATTACACAAGTTGAACAATTTCCAGGTAAAAAAATTGCAGCATCAGCAGGCTCGCCAGCTATAGGCTTTATTGAAGAACATCAAGGCCAAAAAGTATTGGTAAATAACCTAAGCCAAGCCATGGAAAGACTAAAAGATAAAAGTGTTGATGGCGTTGTTTTTGACCGTCCACAATTGTTGTTTTATAAAAATAAACATAAAGCAGAGAATATTCATATTCCAAGTGCGGAGTATTATAAGCAAGGTTACGGCTTCGCATTTAGAGCCGACAGTAAACTAGTTAACGACGTTAACTTAGTTTTATTAAGGCTTGCAGAAGATCAAAAAATTGAACAAATAATGGCAGAGTATTTAGGTGATAAATAACTTTAATAAATGGCTATGGTAATAATTAAGTTTTAGCTGCTAGGGTGTAGCTATTAATTAGAGTAACACTACATAAAATTTAACTGCTTCGGCTATAGCTAAGGTTATTACCTTATATAGCCGAGCCTCTAGCAGCTTATAAGTTAATATTTAATTTTTAACTTATCATTTATTTAAAGTTTCTAATCGCTCCCTCTTATAATAAAGCTCAAGGTCGATTACAATACCGCCATCTAAAAGGCATATTGCCTTTATCTGCACGCAAAAGAGTGGATTTTATATTTCATGGCAATCAAACTTGCAATTAATGGTTTTGGTCGTATTGGTCGAAATATTGTCCGCGCGTTATACGAATCAGGTTTGAGCAACGAGATAAAAATTGTTGCGATTAACGAACTTGCTGACCCTGAAGCTATTGCTCACTTATTAAAATACGACACCTCTCATGGTCGTTTCTCTTTTCCTGTAAAGCTTGGTGAGGACACCATTAGCGTAGCAGGCGATGCTATTGCTCTTTTCTGTGAGCCAAATCCGGCGGAATTACCTTGGAAAACCTTAGGTGTAGACGTAGTACTTGAATGTACTGGGGTTTATCACTCGCGCGAACATGCACAGCTACATTTAACCGCAGGCGCTAAAAAAGTGTTGTTTTCGCATCCAGCTGATAACGATGTTGATGCCACTATTGTTTATGGTATTAACGACGATGAGCTAAAACCAGAGCACACTATCGTCTCTAATGGTTCGTGTACTACTAACTGTGTAGTGCCGGTTATTAAAGTGTTAGATGATGCATTTGGTATTGAATCGGGTGCTATTACCACAATACATGCCTCGATGAACGATCAGCCGGTAATTGATGCCTACCACCACGATTTACGCCGTACACGCGCAGCCAGCCAATCTATTATTCCAGTTGATACAAAACTAGCCCGCGGTATAGACCGTATTTTACCTAAATTTAAAGGCCGCTTTGAAGCCATTGCTGTACGCGTGCCTACTATTAACGTAACGGCTATGGATTTAAGTGTAACGGTTAATACCGATGTAGATTTAAATGCAGTAAATAACGCGCTTAAAGCACAAGCTAAAGATCGCCTTGAAGGCATTTTAAGTTACACCGCAGAGCCACTAGTATCGATTGATTTTAATCATGATCCACATTCTTGTATTATAGATGGTACCCAAACACGAGTTAGTCATAAACGACTGATAAAGTTACTAGTTTGGTGCGATAACGAGTGGGGTTTTGCTAATCGAATGCTCGACACTGCGCGTGCAATGGTCGCGTTAGAAAAAATAACTAATATAAAATAACCGCCTTTTATTGGGTTTAGTATCGTTAACTAAGGAGATGTTCATGTCGGTCATAAAAATGGCAGATTTAGATTTAAACGGCAAGCGTGTATTAATTCGTGAAGATTTAAATGTACCCGTTAAAGCAGGTAAAGTGACGTCAGATGCGCGTATTCGTGCGGCGCTACCAACAATTAAGTTAGCCCTTGAAAAAGGCGCAAAAGTAATGGTTATGTCACACCTTGGCCGCCCTACGGAAGGGGAATATGACGAAGAGTTTTCTCTTGCTCCTGTCGTTAATTACTTAAACGATGCCCTAGAGCAAACAGTACGTTTAGAAAAAGACTACCTAAACGGTGTTGAACTTGCTGATAACGAAGTGGTGGTATTTGAGAACGTACGCTTTAACAAAGGCGAAAAAAATAACGACGAGGCGCTATCTAAACAACTTGCAGCATTATGTGATGTTTACGTAATGGATGCATTTGGTACGGCGCATCGCGCACAAGCCTCTACCCATGGTGTAGGATTATTTGCAGATGTTGCGTGTGCAGGGCCATTATTATCGGCAGAGCTTGAAGCTCTTGGCAAAGCACTTGATAACCCAGCTCGCCCATTAGTGGCGATTGTGGGTGGTTCAAAAGTGTCTACTAAATTAACAGTGCTTGATTCACTATCAAAAATTGTTGATCAGCTAGTAACCGGTGGCGGTATTGCTAATACCTTTATTGCGGCGGCGGGTTATCCTGTTGGTAAATCGCTTTACGAAGCTGATTTAATGGATGAAGCGAATCGCTTATGCGCAGCGGCTGTTGCTAACAATGGTGAAATTCCAGTACCGACTGATGTTGTTGTAGGTAATGAGTTTTCAGACTCAGCAGTAGCAACACTTAAAGATGTAAGTGAAGTTACCAGCGACGATATGATTTTTGATATTGGCCCAGATACAGCAAACAAGCTGGCAAAAATAATTGCTAATGCAGGTACTGTAGTATGGAATGGCCCTGTTGGCGTGTTTGAGTTTGACCAATTTGGTAACGGTACTCGTGCTATTGCCCAAGCTATTGCTAATTCAAATGCGTTTTCGATTGCAGGCGGTGGCGACACCTTAGCGGCAATTGATAAGTACGGCATTAGCGATAAAATATCGTATATTTCTACTGGTGGTGGTGCGTTTTTAGAGTTTTTAGAAGGCAAAAAGCTACCAGCAGTTGAAATGCTAGAATCGCGCGCTAAGTAATTTATTTTATTTAGGCGTAAGCGGATGGAGGTTACTTCATCCGCAATAATTAATTATTAAATACCTCTCACCCTAATTTAATAATTGATTTTTACGCGTTAGTTACTGTTTATCAGTACTAATTCGTGGCGCAGTGATTGCGCCAAACTAACACATCCGTTCAAACTAGATGGCAGAGAACTGCTATCAAAAAATTGGAGAAAACCCAATGGCTTTAATCAGTATGCGACAACTTCTGGATCATGCCGCTGAGCATGGTTATGGCGTACCTGCTTTTAACGTTAACAACCAAGAGCAAATGCGCGCAATAATGGAAGCGGCTGACAAAACCAATAGCCCTGTAATTGTGCAAGGTTCTGCAGGCGCACGTGCTTATGCTGGTGCCCCATTTATTCGTCATATGATTTTAGCAGCGGTTGAAGAGTGGCCACATATTCCAGTGGTTATGCATCAAGATCACGGTACATCACCGGGTGTATGTCAGCGTTCAATTCAACTTGGGTTTTCATCAGTAATGATGGACGGCTCATTATTGAGCGATGGTAAAACACCTTCAAGCTACGAATATAACGTAGAAGTAACCCGTAAAACTGTAGAAATGGCACATGCGTGTGGTGTTTCTGTTGAAGGCGAACTGGGTGTTTTAGGTTCGCTTGAAACAGGTGAAGCAGGCGAAGAAGATGGTATTGGCGCAGAGGGTAAATTAACCACTGAGCAAATGCTAACTAATCCAGAAGAAGCGGCTGACTTTGTAAATAAAACCCATGTTGATGCGCTGGCAATTGCTTGTGGTACATCGCACGGTGCGTATAAATTTACTCGTCCACCAACGGATGATATTTTAGCGATTGATCGTATTAAAGCAATTCATGCACGTATTCCAAATACTCACTTAGTAATGCATGGCTCATCATCGGTTCCACAAGAATGGTTAGAAATAATTAATCAGTACGGTGGCGAAATTCCAGAAACTTACGGTGTGCCAGTAGAGCAAATTATTGAAGGGATTAAGTTTGGCGTACGTAAAGTTAATATTGATACAGACTTACGTTTAGCATCTACCGGTGCGGTGCGTCGCCATTTGGCGCTTAATCCGGCAAACTTCGATCCGCGTAAATTTTTAGCGGCAGCAACTCAAGCCATGACCGATATTTGTATTTCGCGTTATGAGTCGTTTGGTACAGCAGGCCAAGCTAGCAAAATTAAACCAATTTCATTAGATGAAATGCATCTTAAGTATTTAAGCGGCGAGTTAGACCCACGCATTAAATAATTGATCATTTTAGACTTTTTACTAAAGCCAGTTGCATTGTCACTGGCTTTTTTTATGCCGTTTAGGGATCAATATCTTACTAACAGCAGGTAATTAGGATCACTGAATTACTAACGTGATCAGTTTGAGATCATTACTTTACTAAGTAAACCGGTATTTTAGCCCTAGTTGGCGCTTAAATTCATTATTAAATAAAAGAATAGTACAAACAATCATCAGCTTAGCTATTTCACTGGGTATAATAGTGATCCCAAAACGGATCTGCTTAATAAAACTCTGATCTTTTAATTTAAGATCATCACAATGCAGATCATAATTGTATTACTAGGTTAGCGTATGCTATTTAACTGAGCAAAGTTGGCTGCTTTAACACACAATGTTAGTAAAATAATGATCCTGCTATACGCTTTGCTTTATCGCTATAATTGCGTGTAAATATTTATTTTGTCACTATTTTGTGTTTTTTTACTGTTATATTAACTTACGCGCTAGGTTTTCATAAAAGTGTCATACTTAGTCATAATAATGAAAACAAATTCGATAGCTAAGAGATAAATGGAATGTCACGTAAAGTATTAGTCGTTGATGATGAAGCACCGATCAGAGAAATGTTGGTTTTTGTTTTAGAACAAAATGGATTTCAGGCAATTGAAGCAGAAGATTACGACTCTGCTATTGCGGCAATGGTAGAGCCATACCCAGATATGGTATTACTCGATTGGATGTTACCTGGGGGTAGTGGAATTCAAATTGCTAAAAAGTTTAAACAAAATGAATACACGCGCGCTATTCCCATTATTATGCTCACCGCTCGTGGCGAAGAAGAAGACAAAGTACGCGGCCTAGAAGTAGGTGCCGATGACTATGTTACTAAGCCATTTTCGCCCAAAGAACTCATGGCCCGCATTAAAGCGGTTATACGTCGTGTGTCGCCCACCTCATTAGAAGAAGCAATTGACGTACATGGCCTGCGCCTTGATCCTATTTCGCACCGCGTTACCTCAGGTGGCAGTGAGCTTGATATGGGGCCTACCGAATTTAGATTACTACACTTTTTTATGACCCACACCGAGCGCGTATATAGCCGTGAGCAATTACTTGATCAAGTTTGGGGTACTAACGTATACGTTGAAGACCGTACGGTTGATGTACATATTCGCCGCTTACGTAAAGCTATTTCACCCTTAGGGCATGACCGCTTAGTGCAAACGGTACGCGGAGCAGGTTATCGCTTTTCAAGTAAATTATAATGTACTTGCAGCTTAACTAAGTACCAATGGATAGCGACTTTAAGGTAACAGTGTATGTATAGAGTTATTAATAAACGCACCTTAGTTAAACGGCTGTTTATCTATTTTATACCTTTACTGCTAATAGGGCTGTTAGTAGGTGCCCCATTTTTGTTGTTATTTTTAGGCTCATTTTCGCTACTTATTTGGCACTACTACCAACTTTATCGTTTAAGTGATTGGTTGCTTAATCAACAAAGCTTTAACCCGCCCGAAGGAGAGGGCGCATGGGAGCAGGTATTCGAAGGTATTTATCAGCTGCAGCATCGTAATCGTAAAAAGCGTAATGAACTATCGGCATTAATTCATCGCTTTCGTGATGGTGCTGAAGCCATTCCTGATGCGGTGATAGTGCTGCAAAATGATTTAACCATTTATTGGTGTAATCAACTGGCATTAAAAGTATTAGGCTTGCAGTGGCCTACAGATCAAGGGCAGCGTCTGGATAACTTAATTCGTGAACCTAAATTTGCTAAGTATATGCACCGCGGCCAATTTACCGAGCCACTGGAGCTTGAAAGTGGTCATAACATAGAGCAAATACTTGAGTTTAGAGTTATGCCCTATGCCAGCACACAGTTAATGGTAGTAGTACGCGATGTAACCCGCTTAAAGCAACTAGAACAAATGCGCAAAGACTTTGTTGCCAATGTGTCGCATGAACTGCGAACCCCGCTCACGGTGGTTACAGGCTATCTTGAGATGATGGATAGCGACATGATGCCACCGCCCGCAATGTGGAATAAAGCCCAAAATACTATGCTTGAGCAATGCAAACGCATGGACAGTTTAGTTACTCAGCTGCTATCACTATCACGTATAGAAGGTGCGCGTAAGCAAAATAACGATAAAGCGGTTAATGTACCCTTACTACTTAACTATATTCAAACAGAAGCTAACTCAATTAATCAGCAAAAAAAGCATCAGCTTATTTTTAATATTGATACTTCCTTAGATATTAGCGGATCAGCAGATGAACTGCGCAGTGCATTCTCTAATTTAGTTTTTAACGCCATTCATTACACTAAACCAGGCGGAAAAATAACAATATGTTGGCAGCGTCAAAACGATCGAGCTTGCTTTAGCGTAACCGATAATGGTGATGGTATTGCGCCTGAGCATATAAATCGTTTAACGGAGCGCTTTTACCGGGTAGATAAAGCGCGCAGTCGCACTACAGGTGGTTCAGGCCTTGGGCTCGCAATTACCAAACACGTATTAACTCGCCACAATAGCCAGTTAAATATTAGTAGTGTTTTGGGTCAAGGTTCGTGTTTTTCTTTTGATTTTTCAAGTAATAAAATAGTACCTATGAGCAGCACAGTACAAACAAGTGGCAAGTCATAAAAGTGTCATTTAAGGGTAATATCACTGTCATCTACACAATTTACAGTGAACACAGTTAAAAAATGGGACGAACAAATTGGAGAACCCCACATGAAATTTAAAAACTTAGTTGCCGCAATGGGTGTGGCTGTTACAACGTTTGTATCTGCACAAGCAGTCGCTTTGGATAACGCACTACCTGAGTATCAAAAAATTAGTGGTGTTTCAGGGAATTTTTCATCGGTAGGTTCAGACACATTAGCGAACATGATGACATTTTGGGCTGAAGAATATAAACGTATTTATCCAAATATAAATATTCAAATACAAGCAGCTGGCTCATCAACTGCGCCACCGGCATTAACCGAAGGCACAGCAAATTTAGGGCCAATGAGCCGTAAAATGAAATCAAAAGAAGTTGAAGCATTCGAAAAACGCCATGGTTATAAACCCACAGAAGTACGGGTTGCCATCGATGCACTTGCGGTATTTGTACACAAAGACAACCCTATAGAAGGGCTACGTATTGATGAAATAGATGCTATTTTTTCATCTACTCGTAAGTGCGGTGCAACGCAGCAAGTTAACCGCTGGAGTGACGTAGGTTTAACTGGAGAATGGGCTGCCAAAGATATTCAATTGTATGGGCGTAACTCGGTATCAGGCACTTATGGTTACTTTAAAAAGAAAGCACTGTGTAAAGGCGACTTTCGTAATAACGTAAATGAGCAACCGGGTTCAGCATCTGTAGTGCAGTCTATTTCATCTTCATTGAACGCGATTGGCTACTCAGGAATTGGCTATAAAACCTCTGGTGTACGCACAGTTCCACTGGCCAAAAAAGGCAGCCACTTTGTTGATGCAACGCTTGAAAATGTAGCACAAGGTAAGTATCCGCTGTCGCGCTTTTTATACCTTTACGTGAACAAGCACCCGAATAAACCATTAGCACCAATTGAAGCTGAATTTTTAAAAATGGTATTGTCGAAAGATGGGCAGAAAATTGTAGAAAAAGACGGTTATGTACCGCTTTCAGCCAAATTGGCTGAAGTTGAGCTTAAAAAGTTAGGCTTAAATTAAGTCACTAAATTATACGCAATAAAAAACCGCTCATTGAGCGGTTTTTTATATTTACTGTTCAGGTACAAGCCTAATACTTATATGTTACCTAAGTTTTCGGCTTGTGCTTTACACTGATTATAGCTCTCAACACACTTAGCTGAGCATACTTGCTGCTTTAAACCTTCGCCAGTTGATTGTTGCTCACAACTACTTTCGCATTGATAGTTTTGTTGTGCACATTGATTTAACTCTGGATTTCCAGCGTTATTCTGACAACCTGCTAATAGCATAAATGTAAGGGCTACTGCGCTCATTTTTATTAAAGTATGCATGCTTATCCTTAAATGAAAGTCGCGGTTATATTAAACTTCAACCTGAAGGTTATCGATTAATCTAACACTGCCTAAATAGGCCGCGGCTAAAATAACAAATTTGTTATCATCGAGTGTAGCAGCTTTTAACGTATCTCGTTGAGCTATCGAAAAATAGTCTGGTTTTAATCCAGCTTGCTGTAAACTTTGTTTGGCTGTTTCTTCCAGCGTAGCAAAGTCAGTATTACCACTTTTAAGTTGCTCAGCGCAGTTATTAAGCACTTTAAAAAGTGCGGTGGCACTGTCTTTTTGCTCATTCGATAAGTAACCATTACGCGAACTCATAGCAAGCCCAGAGACTTCACGCATAGTTGATACACCAATAACTTCAACCGGAATCGATAAGTCGCGAGCCATAGTTTTAATTACTTGTAGCTGCTGAAAGTCTTTTTCGCCAAAACAAGCGTAATCTGGCTGCACTAAATTAAAGAGTTTAGTAACAACTGTTGCCACACCTCTAAAGTGCCCTGGGCGTGAACCACCACAATAACCTAATGAAATATCAGGTACATCTACAAAGCTTTGTGCAGCTAAACCATTAGGATAAATAGTCTCTACACTTGGCGTAAATACAATATCAGTTTCAAGGTCGGCTAAGCCACGCTTGTCCTCATCAAGGGTACGAGGGTAATTGTCTAAGTCTTCATTAGCGCCAAATTGCATAGGGTTAACAAAAATGCTTACTACGACTTTATCGGCCATCATTTTTGCTTTTTCGACTAACGAAAAGTGGCCTAAGTGCAAGTTGCCCATAGTGGGTACTAGGGCAATGCTTAATCCGGCTTGGCGCCATGCTTTAATTTGGCTACGTAATGATTTAATTTCAGTAATTGACTGCATTATTTAAACTCGTGTTCGGCACTTGGAAAGGCACCGCTTTTTACATCGGTACAATACTTTTTAACGGCTTCAGGCATATTGCCTGTTTCGAGTAAAAAGTTTTTCGAAAATTTAGGAATAAACCCAGCAGAAATACCTACTAAGTCGTGCATTACTAATATTTGACCATCGGTAGTATTACCCGCGCCAATGCCAATAGTAGGAATAGTTAATGCGTCGGTAACGCGTTTTGCCAGTGCGCTTGGAATACATTCCAGTACTAATAATTGTGCGCCAGCCGCTTCAAGGGCTTTAGCATCGGCAATTATTTTTAGTGCTTGCTCTTCTGCACGCCCTTGTACTTTAAAACCACCAAACACATGTACCGACTGCGGCGTTAGGCCTAAATGACCACACACAGGAATACCTTGTTGAGTTAGGGCTTCAATGCTCTCAAAAAGCCATTCACCCCCTTCTAACTTAACCATGTTTGCACCAGCACGCATTAGCTCAGCGGCATTTTTACAGGTGTCATTGGGGCTCGAATAAGTCATAAACGGCATATCAGCAATTACAAACAGCTCACGGCTACCCGCACGTACGCAACGAGTGTGATAGGCAATATCTTGATTAGTTACGCCAAGTGTATCGTCGCCGCCTTGTAATACCATACCCAAAGAGTCGCCAACTAAAATAACTTCAACGCCGTTATCATGAAATAACTTAGCAAAACTGGCATCATAAGCTGTTAAAGCAGTAATTTTATTTTTTTCTGCTTTCATTTTATTTAAAGTTGAAACTGTTATTTTAGACATAATTTTCTCACCGGCATAAGCCTTAGTTAATTACTGTGGTAATTGTTGTAAATTGTTAAGCGGTAATGTATTTGCAATAGTGTGTAGTGCAATGCCGCTGGGTAAAATAAGTTTTGGCGCAAGTTCTAGCAGTGGATACACAACAAACTCACGTTCAGTTAAACCATAATGAGGCACTATAAGGCGCTCGGTATTAATTGTTTGTGCGTCAAACAATAACATATCTATATCTAAAGTACGTGGCCCCCAACGCTCGGCTTTTCTAACACGGCCATGCTCAAGCTCAATTGCTTGGGTTAAATCAAGCAGCTTTTCAGGGCTAAGCGTAGTGTTTATGCAGGCAACGGCGTTAATATAGTCAGGTTGGTCTTGTGGGCCCATGGGCTTACTCGCATAGTAATGCGAAACACTTATAAATTCACAATCTGGCAGCTTTTTAAGCGCGGCAATAGCGTTATCAAGCTGCTTTTTTGGTGAGTTTAAATTGGCACCCAAACCTAAATAAACACAGTGCATAGAAGTTACTCTGTTGGCTTTTTAGGTGTGCGGCGGCGAGCGCGTCTGCGTGGTTTTGGCCCCGCAGGCTGACCCAAGGTTCTTACCATTTCTTTTTGGCCATTAATATCTAGGCTCAAATATTGTGTCCACCACTGAGCAAGCTCGCTATGTTGTGTTTCGCCTGCCTCTACACGCATTAATAAAAAGTCGTATGCGGCTTTAAAGCGAGGTTGCTGCGTTAATCTGTATGCACGTTGGCCGGCACGTTTATCTAAACGATGCTGTATATGCCAAATGTCGCGTGCGCCTAAAGTAAAGCGTTTAGGAACAGCTATGTGCTGGGCGTTATCGCTAAGTACACTATTAATTGCTTGCGAAAATGCATCGTATTCAGAGAGCTGCTCTTCATTTTGTACTGTTTTGGTGCGCTCTAATAGCGGAAACCAAAGTAGCGCAGCAAATACATACGCAGGGGTTACTTTTTTATCTGCGTTAATACGATCGTCTGTATTTTTAAACATGTTTTCAATAAAAGTGGCTTCAAGCCCGCCAGGATTATTATCTAAAATACGGTTTAGCTCTGGAAACAGTGAGTTAAATAGGCCGTATTTGCGCAGCATTAAGTAGTTAGCTTGTGCTTTGCCGTTTAAAAACAGTTTGAGTATTTCTTCAAACAAACGCGCTGGTGGTATGTTATCTAGCAAACTTGCTAAAGCAGTCATCGGCTTTTCGCTGTTTGGTGCAATTTTCATATCTAGCTTAGTGGCAAAGCGTACCGCACGTAGCATGCGCACCGGATCTTCACGGTAACGCGTTTCTGGATCGCCAATTAGCTCAATTTGTTTAGCTTTTATTGCGGCTAAACCATTGGCGTAATCGTAAATACAAAAATCGTTAATTGAGTAATAAAGTGCATTGATTGAAAAGTCACGGCGTTCTGCGTCTTCCTCAATACTGCCAAATACGTTGTCGCGTAGCAATTGTCCTTGCTCACTCGATTGGCTTATTTGGTTTTTGTCCTCTGGCGCTTCGTGGTGCCCGCGCATGGTAGCTACTTCTATTATTTCACGACCAAATACAATGTGAGCTAAACGAAAGCGGCGGCCAATTAAACGACAGTTTCTAAATAACTTTTTAACTTGTTCTGGCGTGGCATTTGTTACCACGTCAAAATCTTTTGGCTGTTGACCTAACAATACATCGCGAATACAACCACCAACTAGGTAGGCGTCAAAACCACCGTCTTTTAAACGGTATAAAACTTTGATTGCATTTGGGCTAAATTGTTTACGAGAAATACCATGTTCACCTCGTGAGATCACTAGCGGTTCGCTGCTTATTGCCGTGTTTTCGGCACTGGCATTAGGGCCGATTATTTGTCGACAAAATTGAAAAAGCTTGGAAATAATAGTCTGTCTCCTAGAAGGTGTTGATTGACTTGCCATTGCAATCAAAATTACAGCAAATGTAGGTGTTATAACCTATTACTGGCTGATTAATGTAAATAGCATATATTTAGGCGGCTATCATATACCAGCAAGGTTTAAAAATTAAGTTGCTGCACTGAAATTAAGCCATTTTTAGCGATTTTTATTTACTTAAAGGTCTAAATTATTGCGCGCGGGGAGTTGTGGGCTGCTAAATTTGAATTTCAGCAAGGTTTGGCACTTGATTTAAGCTAAAGTTATTTACCCCCCATGCAAGTAGTTGCTCAATATTTAAGTCCATAAGCTGGTTATGTACCGCTAGGCCTAAAAACGCGAACACATCGATAAGTACCGGTTTAGGGTTTTGCTTACAAATTGCTGGCGCATAATTTTGCTTTGAGAGCTTAAAGCCTGGCTTTGCAACCGCTAAGGGTAAATGAGCAAATTGGGGGACTGGGCTATTAAGTTGTTTAAACAAACTGATCTGGCGAACGGTAGGCTCAATTAGGTCAGCCCCTCTAACAATGCGCGTGATCCCTTGGTCTATATCGTCAATTACCACCACAAGCTGGTAGGCAAATAAACCATCGCTGCGCTTTATTATGTAATCTTCAGCAGCAAAGGCGTTATTAACGTTTATGTCGCCTTGAATTAAATCGTTAAATTGGTTGGTGGCAAAGCTTTGGCTAAGGCGCAGGGCACTGTGGGTTATATCTTGGTGCAGGTTTTTACAATGACCTTGGTAAATTCCGCCAATAGCTTTAATTTGTTTGCGCGAGCAACTACAGGCATAAATAAGGTTTTTATTGTGTAAAGAGTTAACAACATCTTGGTATAAATCTAAACGTTGTGTTTGATAAACGACGTTTTCATCCCAGTGCAGAGAATAGGCTTGTAAGGTATTTAGAATGTCGGTGTCGGCGCCTTTTACAACGCGAGTGGTGTCTATATCTTCGATGCGAACTAACCATTTTCCTTGGTTAGCTTTAGCATCAAGATAGCTACCTACAGCCGCTACTAATGAGCCAAAATGTAATGGCCCAGAAGGAGACGGTGCAAAGCGACCGCAGTATTTACGCGTTGGCGTAATAACGGCTGTAGTAAACATAACTAATTAATATAAGTTAATTAGCCACGTCCAGATTGCTTTTCTTTAATTTCTGCAAGTGTTTTACAGTCTACGCATAAATCAGCAGTCGGGCGCGCTTCTAAGCGGCGAATACCAATTTCGATACCACAAGACTCACAAAAACCAAAATCATCTTCTTTAATTAAGTTGATTGTTTTTTCAATTTTTTTGATCAGTTTACGTTCGCGGTCACGAGTACGCAGTTCTAAAGAGAACTCTTCTTCTTGCGCAGCACGGTCAACTGGATCAGGAAAGTTAGCAGCTTCATCTTGCATATACGATTTAGTACGATCAACTTCGTTGCGTAAATCGTTACGCCAAGTTTCTAAAATTGTTTTAAAATGAACACGTTGTGCTTCATTCATATACTCTTCACCTGGTTTTTCTTGGTATGGTTCTAAACCGGCTTGAGCCAATAATCCTAATCTATTTTGGTTTGGCATAACTCTCTCCTAAATCCTTAATTTAATGCCTCAGCATTAGCCGGCGGTATAAATAACAGAATCTCATACCCTAGGCAAATTTATTTTTAATTAATCGAATTAGCTGTAACCACGTTTATTGATTTAAAAGTATGATAAGTAATATTTGTACTTTTTTTAATCGCACTATCGGTTTCTAAACTTGCCTATATATGTGGGCTAAAATTTAAAAAACAAGGTGTTACTTAAAGTTTACTTTATATATTTAGCCCATTACCGCTGCTTTATATTTGTATTTACCAAAACCTAATTACAACACTTTGTATTAAATGATGATTATATAAAAGGGAGCTTCTCTTTTAAGATGATTTCGTTGGTAGAAATATCTGCTTTATATGCTAATACCTCAACGCCTTGGTTAATTGCCTCATTTAGTAACTGTGCATATTTATTGTCTATATGAGCAGCAGCGCTTACCTGGTTTATTCCCTGGTGCAGTACAGCAAAAAGCAATACTGCACGATGACCTTGCTCTACCATCTCTATTAATTCGCGAATATGTTTTTGCCCGCGCAGAGTTGGTGCATCAGGAAAGTAGCCTTGGCCACTGCGGGGGTTATCTTGGCTTAATAGCGTTACCGATTTAACTTCAACGTAGCAATTAGGACGCTCATCGCTGGTTAGTAAAAAGTCGATACGGCTGTTTTCGTTGCCATATTTAACTTCGCTTTGTAATTGCTCATAATTGCTAAGCTCACTAATAAGATTGGCATTTATAGCTTCAGCAACAACTTTATTTGCCACTGCGGTATTAACGCAAATAAGTTGCGATAAGCTATTTTGGGTGAGCTCTAACGATTGCGGGTATTTGCGTTTGCTATTAGTACTGGTGGAGTAAAAAGCATTAAAACCGGGTTCAGCGCAGCCAGTCATTTTACCTGTATTGGCACAATGGGCGGTAAACTCTGAGCCATCACTGAGCTGTAAATCAGCTAAAAAACGTTTATAGCGTTTTAATAAGGTGGCTGATTGCAGGGCAGGTTGGTACTTCATAATAACTTCCGTAGCGTAATTTATGTTATTTATCTCAAGCTGTTGGGAACTCAAGCGCTCTATAGTAAACTCGGTGGCACATTTAAGTGCAAGGATATTCTAACATGAGTGAAAAATTTGTTGTTCAACTAAGCGAGCAGTCAGCACCAAGCCATTGGGGCGAAAACGCGTCGTTATCTTTTAATGAACACGGGGCAACCGTTCATTTATCTGAGCAAGAAACATTAAAAAATGTTCAAAAAGCAGCGCGTACTATTGCTACTCAAGGCGTAAAAGCTGTTGAACTAACTGGCGATACTTGGTGTACCGAAAGCCAGTGGGCGTTTTATCAAGGGTTTGTAACGCCTAAATCGTTAAATGGCGTTACCTTTGTTGACAACGCACAGTCAGATATTAAAGAGCTAGGTAACTTAAAAACCTCAGCTATTTGGGCTCGCGAAATGGTTAACGGTACTGCCGATGACATTTACCCAGAAAGCCTTGCTGAAAAAGCCGCTGAATTTATTCAATCGTTAGCGCCTGAGCATGTGAGCTACCAAATTATTAAAGGCGATGCATTATTAGAGCAACAGTGGATCGGTATTCATGCTGTTGGCCGTGGTAGTGTTCGCCCGCCAGTTTTACTTGAGCTTGATTACAACCCAACAGGCGACGCAAATGCGCCAGTAAGCGCTGCGCTTGTAGGTAAAGGGATTACGTTTGACTCAGGCGGTTACTCAATTAAGTCAAGCGAAGGTATGCTAGGCATGAAGTGCGATATGGGCGGTGCTGCTACAGTAACGGCTGGTTTGGCACTGGCTATTAATCGCGGTATTGAAAAACGTATTAAGCTGTTTTTATGCTGTGCAGAAAACTTAATTTCTGGCCATGCTTATAAATTGGGTGACATTTTAACGTATAAAAATGGCACTACAGTTGAAATTGTAAACACCGATGCTGAAGGGCGTTTAGTATTAGCTGATGGCTTAATGGCCGCAGGTGAGAGTGGTGCGCCATTAATTATTGATGCTGCAACACTAACCGGCGCTGCGCTAGTTGCTGTTGGCCAAGAGTACAATGCTTTGTTTGCACTTGATAAAGAGCTAGTACGTGAAGTTGAAGACTTTGCTTCTCAAGAAATGGAAGCAGCGTGGCCATTACCACTTGAAAAGTGGCATCAGCAAAACTGCCCATCGGCTTATGCCGATACAGCTAACAGCCGTGCGCAAAAAGGCGGTGGTTATGGTGGTGCATCAAATGCGGCTGGTTTCTTATCGCGCTTTGTAGCAAATGATGGCAAAGGCTGGGTGCATATTGATCTGGCAGCTGCATTTAATATGAGCAGCACTAACCAATGGGCTGCAGGCGCTACCACACAAGGCATGCGTACTGTTGCTCGCACCTTGTTAGAAAAAGCGTAATATTTGCAGAGTTAGTTTATTAAAAAATTATAATAGGCACCGTTTGGTGCCTATTTTTTTGTGCTGCAAACAAGCATTTTGATTTAAATTACGGTAAAATCCCTCGCCTTAGATGTTTGAACGTTTCATTTACAGCTTTAATCTAAGCTGCGCTCAAATGTTGTACTCACCACTGGGATCCTAACTATGTCAGATAAGTGCTATATCACGGCTCAACAATTACTTGAAGATTCATTTCGCGTAGCAGCGCAAGTGTATAATGATGGCTTTCGTCCAGATTTCATTATTGGTATTTGGCGAGGTGGTGCACCCATAGGTATTGCAGTGCAAGAATTTTACGATTACAAAGGCATTGAAACCGATCACATTGCGGTACGTACATCGTCTTATTATGGCATTGGAAAGCAATCTAAAGAGATAAAAGTACATGGTTTACACTACATTGTAGAAAATGCTAATGCAGGTGACTCATTACTCATTGTTGATGATGTGTTTGACTCTGGCCGCAGTATTTTTGCATTAAAAGAAAAGCTTTCAGAGCTAATGCGTTTAAACTTACCGCGCGATATTCGCATTGCATGCCCTTACTACAAGCCTAAAAACTCTAAAGTAGACATGAAGCCAGATTACTATATTCATGAGTCTGAAGAATGGCTAGTGTTTCCGCATGAGTTATCGGGTTTAACACCGGATGAAATTATTGCTGGCAAATCAGACCTAGCAAAAATACATGACATTTTGCTAGAAAAATAATCAACCTGCATAAATAAAAAAAAGGCCATTAAGGCCTTTTTTTATGGATAAAACTTAACGTTTCAACCTATGTAACCTGATGTAATAAATTACAATTGCGCAAAGCTATCTACATATTGGCTTAGGCGCGGTATATCTACTGCTAATAAACCTTGGGTACTTCTTTGTACTAAGCTTTTTTCTACGAGTTCTGTTACAACGCGCCTGTAAGCGCGCTCAGTGGTTGCAAAACGTTCTGCTTCGGCATTTACCGTAGGATATGCACGCAGCAGTGTAGGGTTGTTGTTCTCGGCTCTTAGTAGGCAGTCTTTAGCTATGTTATAGCTCAGTGGCAATAATAATTTATCTAGGTTTATTTTTTGATTTTCTTGAAATTTAGCCGCTATAGTTTGTGCTGTGTATAAACTCAGCTCAGGTTTTTCAAGTAATAACGCACGCCAATGCTTTAACTCAATTAAATTATAAGTTACATCGCTAAAGCAGGTTACTGTATAAATGCAGGGGTTATTATTGAGCGCTTCTATTTCACCAATGAGGGTGTTATTGCAATCGAGTTGACCAAGCAGCAGGCGTCGTCCGTTACCTACATCGTAACTAAACGACACAGTTCCGCTGCGCACAAGTACCAACTTAGTTAAAGGCTGGTCTTGTTGTATTAATATTTCTTTTTTTGATTGCTGATAACTACTACCGGCAAAGGTAAGTAGTTGTTCAACAAGATAACTGGAAAAATGGTATTGAAACATCAATCATACTCTTCGGACAATTGTCCTATTTATTGCACCTTAATGGCGATAGCATCAAAGCTCTAAGAAATTATGTTAAATTAATTAACATATCAGGTGCTGCTAATATAATGGGCTGGCACTGTTGGACTAATTATTTGAGCAGTATAGCTGCTGATAACCAACAGAGTTTTAAGCCATTTATAGGTTAACTTTTATTTAGCTGTTACGTTGCTGTACAGATTCAATGTACTAAAGTTTAATATGCAATGCTAACCTAAAGCCTAGGAGAGAACAATTGAGTTGGGAATATTTAGGTTATATAGCATCTGCTTTACTGGTTGCATCGTTAACAATGACCGACGTGGTAAAGCTGCGTTGGTATAATTTATTTGGGTGTATCGCCTTTACTATTTATGGCTTAGCTATTGGTGCAGTACCCGTTGCCTTTACTAACGGCTTACTCGCGTTTGTAAACGCGTATCATATTTTTAAATTATACCGTAATAAACAGCCAGAGCCTAAAAAGGATTAGCCTAAGCTAATCCTTTTTGGTTTTTATAAGATTGCGTCAAGCGCTATGCCGTCAACGCGGCGAGTGGGATATAACGACTCAACCACAAAACTAGGCACAAATCCTTTAGCCGAAGACACCACTACCTTTGACTTAGCGCCAATAATACGTGCGTTTACAATAACACCGCGATTGGTATAAGTAAGTGTGCCAGTCAAAGTGTATTCAATATGCGGGTAGCCTTTAATTTCTCGACCATTACGACTAAATGAAAAGTCGCCATTTGGGGTTACATGTACAGTTCCTGTGTGTTTGTAATCTACAACAGATAATCCAAACTCTTGTAGTTCAGTAATAAAGCTCTCAGCTAAATGGTTACCAAAAATATTAGTTGTTTGTAGGTTATCATCTAAATTTACAAAAGAAGTAATGGCAATAGGGGTATTACTATTTATGTAATTCATATTTTCAATTAGCTTCATGGCTAATTGTTCGGTGTAATTACTAAGTAATTTACTGCTATTTATTGGGCGGTAATTTTTTTCTGGAAACTGCCAGTTACTCACGCGAGGCGAGTCATTTTGAACGTGCCTTTTGTTATGAGAATAGTCATTATGAGGAGCGTGACCATTGTAAACAGGGTGACTAGAACAAGCTGAAAGTGAAAGGGTAAAAAGTGCCGATAAAGTAAGAGATATTTTTTTAGATAACATGTTTTCTTCCTGAAACATAAGAGAATTTTTAAATACCCCACTTTATCGACACACTTTTTGATTACTTTAATTAAATTTTATCATTAATTTGTTATTTTCAGTTTGTATTCAGTTTATTGCGCAGTCACAGCCTCTTTTTCGTAACGAAGTTTGCCTGCAATCCATGTTTGTAATACGTTTATTTTATATAGTTCATCAACCGGGGCTTTAAAATAATCTTTATCTATTAAAATAAAGTCGGCCCACTTTCCTTGCTCTAAACTACCCACTTTAAACTCTTGATGCGCTGCATAAGCGCCGCCTAGGGTAAAAGCACGCAGTGCGTCTTCACGGCTTAATACTTCGCTAGCGCGCCAGCCCTGGGTTGGTTGTTGGTTGTGATCCATACGAGTAATTGTTGCATACAAGCCATCAAAAGGATTTGCCAATTCTATTGGGTAGTCAGATCCTGCTGCAATCACTGACCCTTGTTTTAAAAAGGTTTGCCATGCATAAGCACCCGCTAATTGCTTTTCGCTTAAGCGTTGCTCTGCCATGTGCATATCAGAGGTGGCATGCACTGGTTGCATTGAAGGAATAATTTTTAATGTTTTAAAGCGCTTAATATCATCAAGCGTTACTATTTGTGCATGCTCCATACGGTTACGTAGTAAAATTCCGCCGGTTGCTTTAAATACATTTTTATAAGCATCTAATACAACGTGGTTAGCTTTGTCGCCAATTGCATGGGTGTTGGCACTAAAACCGCTTTTAAAACTAAGCGTAAATAACTCTTCTAGTTTTTGCTGGGTTTCGAGCATTAAGCCATGGTGGTTTTTTCTATCGGCATAATCCTCAATTAGCGCCGCGCCACGCGAACCTAATGCGCCATCAGCATAAACCTTAACGCTGCGAATAGACATAAAGTCGTTGGCATCTTGGTATCGACCTGCTTTTAACATGGTTTTTAAATCAGGACTCGCGCCACTGAGCATTGCCACAATACGCAGTGGTAAATTGCCTAGTTCACCGCGTTCTTTGTATAATTCCCAAGTGGTTTTATCTATACCCGCATCATGGGTTGAGGTAATCCCTAAACTTAATAAATGATTACCGGCAGCATCTAAAGAGTCACTAAGAGTTTGTTTTGATGGTTTTGGCATAAATTGTTTAATTAACGATTCTGCTTTATCTACAAATATACCAGTAGGATTGCCAAATTCGTCTTTAATAATTTCGCCGCCTTCTGGCGATTGGGTGTTTGCAGTAATGCCCGCAAGCTCTAGGGCTTTGCTATTTACCCAAATAGCGTGGCCATCAATTCTCGATAGTACAATAGGGCGATCGCTCACTACTTTATCTAAATCGGCAGCGGTAGGAAACTGCTTTTTTTGCCACAGCTCTTGATTCCAGCCACGGCCAATAATCCAACCTTGTTTGTTATTTGCAAATACCTTGAGTTTATTAGTAACTTCATCAATAGAAAGCGCACCGCGTAAATCTAATTGTGACAGGTTATTGCCTAAACCAATAATGTGACCGTGTGCGTCAATTAAACCCGGTAATAGCGTATTGCCATGAGCGTCAATAAGCTTGGCATCTGGAAAGCTATTTTTCAGCGTATCGCCGCCAAGTTTAACTACTTTACCGTTTTTTATAACTAAAGTAGAAAACTGCTGCACTTCACCTTTGTACAAAGGTGTGTAGCCGTTGGCGTTGTAAATAACTTTAGTTTGCGCAACCGCAAGGCTTGAGCCTGCGCAAAGGCAAGCGAGTAGCAAAGGTTTGATTATTTTTTTGAGTGGCATAGTGAGCTTATTTTTATTGTTAATGGCTTTAACATAACAAACTCACTTTTATAATACCAACCACTTGAGGTGGTTGGATTGTTATTTGTGCAGAGTAAGCCAGTTAATTTATTGGTAAATTAATTACTGACTTGCATAAAGTGTAAATTCGCTTAAAGAAAGGTGGCCGTCTTTGTCTTTATCGTAACTTGCAAAACGAGACCATAGGGCAGGGTCACTGGCTGTTTCTGCTCGGCTTAATAAGCCGTTTTGGTTACGATCAAATTTTTCAAATTGCTTGGCAATGTTATTGCTGCTGGCAAAGCTTGGTGTGCTACAAATACTAAGCGCAACGAGCGCTATATAGCTTATATTTTTCATAAATTACTCAGTAGAGGTTATTCGTAAGATAATTTTTAAATTCAACCAATGAAATTTTATTATCTTGGTTTTTATCCCATTTGCTAAAGTTGTTTAGTAAGTGCGGTTGAGCCTCAAGCTCATGGTGAATTAAATAGCCGCTTTGATCTGTATCAAGGTGATCAAAACGTTGCTTTACATCAAGTGCTAATGAATTAAAGCTTAGTAATAATAAGCAACTAACTAAACAAGCGCGTATCTTCATGGTGCTCCTTCGCAAAGCTCATTTTAATGTCATTCGTAATAAAATAAAGTACTTGCCATAATTTAACGCCCAACATTAAATCCATTTACACACTCCCTCAGGGGTTATAGCAAATACTTTTAGTTAATTTTACAAGATTAAACTTGAATTTAAACTTAAGGCTTAAACGCCTCAAACTCTTTTTTAGAGATCATTTCATCGTTATTTACATCTAAATCAGAAAACTGTTTCATTACTTCTTTATCTTTTTTGGCTTCGGTAATAGATATTTTTCCATCCATATTTTTATCTAAAAAAGCAAAACGAGCATTAAACGATGAAGCCAGGGCAGTAGCACTAATAACTAAAAACAGTAACGAAAATGCGGCTATAAGCTGTTTCATAAAAAACTCCTTTGGTTACTAGGTTAGTTACTTAATAAACTGTTTAAACTCATCTAGCGACAACTGACCATTTTGATCAGTATCTATTTGTGAAAAGTTTTCATGAAGTACAGCGTCCTCACCAGCTTCAGCTTCGCTGAGAGTACCGTTACTGTCTTTATCAAGTTCATTAAAAGTAGCTTGTACATCCATTGCCAGCGCGTTAGCGCTCAAAAAGCCTAGCGCAACGATTGGCATAATAATTAAAAAGCGATTACTCATGGTCATTTCCTTATAAGATAAACTTAGATTAACTATTACAAAAACGATGCCAATTATTTTTATCTTTTAAATTCAGTTGCTTATGGTTTTTGGTGTTATAGGTTAAGCAAGTTTTACAGGTACCTGTGTGTTTTTTGCAACGAAATTTGGCTTATAAATAAAGAAGCAATACAAATCAAAGAGTTGAGTTGTTGCTGTTTGGCAACAGGCGGCTTTACAGTACGAATAACAGATATATAAATTGATTCAGCTAGTGTATAACTTAAACGCTTAATAATAGGCTGTTTAAAGTTACTAAAGGATGGATGCAATGCCAGCAGCGATGGCTGAAAAATACAAAGCAATACTTAATTGGCGCCCTAATTTAATTAGCCAGTTTGTAATGAGTATGCTGCTGTCGTTATTACCCTTATCGTTAGTGGTTATTGTATTTTTAAATGCGCTTAATAAGCAGTTAGCTGTAACTCAGCAAATTGTTAGTAATAACTACCAAGTAACTAAATCGTTTAATATTTTAAAACAAGAACTCAATAGTTTAGAGCGCGCTACTCGGCAAAATTGGGTACTAAAAAGTGAGTCACTCGATACGCTCATAGTTGATAAGTGGCAAGCATCGCTACAAAGTATTGAAGATCTTACACGTATAGCGCCCAGTAAAAGTCACACCGCACAATGGCAGCGTTTAACGAATACTCTGCAACTAGCACACACTCAACTTGTTGAACAAAAACAACAGCAGGTAGCCTTGTTTTTACCTATTAGCGATTTACTCGCCGAACTTACCTTATGGTTACGCGATAAAAGCGAAACCCAAATTACTAATAATCAAAAAGAAATAGCGCAGTTACAAACTTCATTTATTAACTGGCTGGTGGCGCTAATTCCGCTAACACTCTTAGTAGGAGGCGGTTTTTTGTGGCGTATAAGTGGCCGCTTAAAAAGCTTGACTAAAATTATTGGTAAATTAGGGCAAGGTGACTGGCAACAAAAAATAGCCGTGCAAGGCTCAGCAGAGCTAGTTGAATTAGGTAATAAATTACAATGGGTGCAAGCTCAGTTACATATACTTGAGCAGCAAAAAGACACCTTTTTACGCCACGTTACCCACGAACTTAAAACACCTCTAGCCTCAATGGTCGAGGGCACCGACTTGCTCAGCGATGAAATAGTTGGCCCTATAACTAAAGAGCAACGCGCTGTACTTGAGCTTATTAGCCAGTCTATGGTGCGCCTTCGTACTATGATTGACAGCCTACTTAGTTATAACGCGATTCGTACTAGTAAAGACAGCGTAAGTGAGGTTGAGTTTAATCATTTAATTAATAAAATTAATAGTCATTTTGAGCACCGCCTAACAGCCCGAGAGCAAATCCTTATTTGGCATAACAACTTACCTAATAAGGCGCTTGCGTTACCTGGGGAGTTAATTGAAATGATTTTAGTGCAATTAATTTCTAATGGCTTAAAGTTTTCACAACACGGGCAGGCAGTATCTATAGCGTTAACCTTTGAGCACAGTAAGCTAAAAATGGCGATAAGCGACGAGGGATGCGGAATTAAAGAGCACGAAAAAGCACATGTTTTTAGCGCATTTTATCAAGGTAAGCATAGCAAAAATGTTACGCTACAAGGCAGTGGCTTAGGCTTAACTATTGTTAAAGAGTCAGTAGAGCAATTAAACGGACAATTATTAATAGAGCAAAATGAACCCCAAGGTTGTCGATTTTTAATTACGCTTCCCATAATAACAAATCAAGGAGTTAACTAGCATGACCTCGCGTTTAATGGCTATTTTATGTGTGTGTGGCAGTGCCATCATTTTATCGGGGTGCAAAACTAATAACCCCCAACAGCAAGTGGTTGATAGCCCTGTGGCGCAAACTCAAACTAAAGTAACGAGCGATAAAAACAGCCAGCCAAGCCCAAAGCCTCGGCCTAAAAGCGATCCTATGTATCCCCCTGCGGAGCAAGTAATAGCCTGGCATGCTAATAAATGTGGTGGTTTTAAGTTAACCCCAGATAACAAAGATTTTGTTGGCGAAAAAGAACTAAAAAACTTTTTTCAATTTATGTGTTTAAACACTAGTAGCGATCCTAATACGGTAATGAGTAAGTTACTTAAACTTGACCAAGCTTACTATTGGCCAGACGATATAAAACAGTATTTATGGCTACAAAAACAACAAGTAACACTACAAATAAATGCTAAAAAAGAGCAGCAAGCACTTAATAATAAAATGCAACAAACGCTCTCGTCATTAGCAACCATAGAGCAGCAACTGTTATTACGCGAAGAAACTAAGGAGCAGTAGTTATGCCAGCAATAAAACCGCAAGGTGCAAAAGTATTATTAGTGGATGACGATGCCAGCTTATTAAAATTGCTCGCTATTCGTATCGAATCAAAAGGCTACGAGGTTACCACCTGCGAGAGCGGCCTAATTGCGTTACAAATATTAAAAAGCCAAGTGTTCGATGCCGTAGTAACCGACCTGCGCATGGACGAAATGGATGGCATGGCACTGCACCGCCAATTGCAAAGCCGCTATCCGGCATTGCCCGTTATTATGATGACAGCGCATGGCTCTATTCCTGATGCGGTAGAGGCTACCAAACAAGGCATTTTTGCATTTATTACCAAACCAATAGATAAAGACGAGTTATTCGACAGCTTAGCAAAAGCGATAGAAATACACGGCGTAAATGCCGATGAAATAATACCCACTAGCAATATAGTTACCCGTAGCGGCGCTATGCTACATTTGCTAGAGCAAGTTAAACTGCTAGGGCCAACGCAAGTTAACGTATTAATATCGGGAGCCAGTGGTACGGGTAAAGAGTTATTAGCTCAAGCTATTCATCAGCATAGCCATGTAAGTAAAGGCCCATTTGTAGCGATAAACTGCGGCGCAGTACCGGGTGAACTGCTAGAGTCAGAATTATTTGGTCATAAAAAAGGTTCGTTTACTGGGGCAATAAAAGATCACCAAGGACTGTTTCAACAAGCTGAGGGAGGCACCTTATTTTTAGATGAAATAGGTGATATGCCGCTTAATTTACAAGTTAAGTTACTGCGCGTATTGCAAGAAAAAACCATACGTCCAGTCGGCTTTCAAGAAGAAATAGCCATAGATGTTCGCATTGTATCGGCAACTCATAAAAACCTCCCCGAAGCGATTATAAATCAGCAGTTTAGGGAGGATTTATACTACCGCTTAAACGTGGTTAATTTAAAACTCCCTCCTTTGTGCGAGCGTCGCGAAGATATAAGTCTACTTGCACAATACTTTAGCGCCAGTATTGCAAAGCGAATGAAGCAAAGCGAAAAACACTTTGCCAACGACGCCATGCACGCACTCGTGCGTTACGACTGGCCAGGTAATATTCGCCAACTTCAAAACGTGGTAGAGCAAGTTGTAGCACTTACCCCAAGCGAAGTTATTTCAGAGCATTTAGTGCTAAGTGCATTAAATAGCAACGAAAAAAATGTAGAGCCATTGTCGCTAAACGACGCTAAAAAAGAATTTGAACGCGACTACGTAATAAACACCCTTAAAATGGCTGGTGGAAATGTCGCCGAAGGCGCAAAACTAGCTAAACGTAACCGTTCAGATTTTTATAAACTGATTAAAAAGCACAATATAGATGTTGATAATTTAGCTTAAATAACCAATTTATAGGAACTAAACATGCAGTTATTCATGGTGTATTTAGGTGGGCGAATTCAGGGCTGTCACATAGAAATGCACGACATTCGTTTTGTAGTTGGGCAAAACATTGAGCAAACCTATACTAAATTAAAAAGCCAATGGGTGGGCGACAAAAACAGCGTGCATATGGATAGCTACATGGCAATTAACCACATAGATGGTTATAAAGTTACAGTAAGCGACACGCCAGTTGAGCAAACTAAACAGCTTTACTTTGTAAACTTAGGCGCCTACAGAAGCGATTTAATGGCTGAGCAACACGACTTTGCACTGTATGTAGCAAGCAGTAGTCAAGAGGCCAAACAGCGCGCTAAAAACGATTTACTCGCTGGCTTTAGCCATATTCATAAAGATGATTTACACGACGTAGACGATTGCTTTGCAATAGATTTACTCGACAGCCAGCTTAGTATAAAACTGACCCCAAGTGGGCAAGCACAAAAAATAAAACCTGATTGGTTTGGTTATCATGTACTTTAAACACATAAGGCAGGATTAAGAATCCTGCTCGTTTTGTTCTTCTTTTTCGCTTTTAGCCGCCATTTTAAAGGCTACAACCACTAAGCCAAACATTGCAAATGGCAGCGCTGCTAACATGTATTCAATCATGTTACTGTCTTGATAATCCGCTTGCATAAAAAAGTGCCCCACCACACACATTAAAATAACCACCAGTAATATAGGCAGTAGCATGAGTTCTTTTTTTGCAGAGTGCTTTTTCATTGTTGTTATGACTTTAGCTAAAAATAAAGCGCTATTGTAATGAGCAAGTTAGCGGTAGGTCAAACTACTCAGACTTTTAATATGGTTTTGGGTATAATTAGTACCATTAATTGCGGTTTTGGTATTTGTTTTTGGAGGTTACGTGGATAAAGCATTGGAGCAGGTTTACCTAGTTGGTGGTGCAGTGCGTGATTTACTGCTAAAAAGAGCATCAAATGACAACGATTATGTTGTTATTGGCGAAACGCCACAGGCAATGGAAGCGCTAGGCTTTGTGCCGATAGGTAGCGACTTTCCGGTTTACTTACACCCAAAAACCAAAGAAGAATATGCACTTGGGCGCACTGAGCGTAAAAGTGGCAAAGGCTATACCGGTTTTGTGGTTGATGCCAGCCCAGATGTGACTCTAGAGGAAGACTTAGCCAGACGTGATTTAACTATAAACTCTATGGCGCTCGATGCTAACGATAATATAATTGACCCATTTAACGGCCAACAAGACCTTAAAGATAAAATACTGCGCCATACAACAGATGCATTTGTAGAAGACCCAGTGCGGGTGTTGCGTATAGCTCGCTTTTTAGCCCGTTTTGGCAGCGAGTGGCGTATACATCCAAGCACTTATGCACTAATGCAACAGCTTAAGCAGCAAGGCGAGCTTAATCATTTAGTGCCAGAGCGAGTATGGTTAGAGACCGAAAAAGCCCTGGGTGAAAAGCATCCCGAACTTTATTTTCAAGCGTTGCAAGGCTTAGGGATTTTTCCCGAGCTTGAGAAAATGGTTAATGTGCCGCAACCTAAACAACATCACCCCGAGGGTGATGTGTTTGTGCATACCATGTTAGTACTTAGGCGTGCAGCCGATTTGAATTTTGATTTAGCAACGCGTTTTGCTGCATTAACTCACGACTTTGGTAAAGCGATCAGTTTTAAAAAACGCGGTAATTTACGTGGCCATGAACGAGATGGGGTTGCTGTAGTTGAACAGTTTTGTGAACGTTTAAAAATACCTAATTGCTTTCGCGATATTGGCGTACTTACTAGCGATAATCACACTCTTTGTCATACATTAGAGCAATTAAGGCCCGAAACGGTTCATAAGTTAATTGTGACTAATTTAAACGCCTTGGTTCATCCACAACGTTTTATTGCTTTTACTCAAGCATGCCAATGCGATGCACAAGGGCGCGGCGAAACACTCGTAGATAAACCTTACCCGCAAGCAGCTAAGCTGCGTGCTATTCATGCAGAACTATTAAAGCTAGATAAAAAACAAGTGGTACAAGCTGCACTTAACAGCGGCAAAAAAGGCCCAGAAATAGGCGAGGAAGTTAAACAAGCGGAAATAAACTGTGTAAAAGCGTTTTTAACACGAGAAAAACAGGCACAGTGAGTAGGGCATTAAAAGTAATTAAATTAAGTAACTTGATGTGCTGTTATCTTTATTGCACTGGCGCTGCGTTACTTTTTTATAGTTGCGGTTTTGGCTCTGCTCGCTTACAGGTTTAGTGCTTGTTGTTGGCCTATATAATTCAAATATAAAATCTAGCTCTTCTTGCTCTAATAGTGGGTGCATGATTAAACCTTAGCTTAGGGTGATTAGCGCTAGGTTAGGGTCTTGCCACTGAATTAAAAGTGAACAGTTACATTTTAACTCTTACTAAATTGTAACCCAAAAAAAGCCAACCCAGTGGCGAGTATTAGTTAAGTAAATTACAACCCACTTTTACTTAACTAATGGCAGGCTTACAGTAAACACTACGCCATCGCCCTGTTGATTGTTTTTAGCGGTTACACTGGCATTATGGTAGTCGCACACCAACCTTACAATATAGAGTCCTAATCCTAAATGTGGCTGTTGCTGCATTTGCTGGCTACGCACCGACACCATAGAATCAAAAATATGCTCAGTTAAACCTGCAGGTAATAATGGACCATAATTCCCTACGGTTAAAATTGCTGCACTGTCGTTTTGCTTTAAGCTAACACTAATTGGCTTTTCTGCGTGGCTAAATTCAATTGCATTATTAATTAACTTATCGAGCAGTTGCGCTATAAACTCTGGTGCGCCTTGCATAGGAAGCGCAGTTTGGCATATATCAAGTGTAAACAGCTGCTTAGGGTAAGTAAGCTGGTAGCCCTGCATGCAGCCACTTATTACTTTTTGTAAGTCGAATGGCTCAGGCTCATTGCTTTGAATACTTTGCTCTAAGCGAGTGGCTTCGCTCATGGTGGTAATAATTTTACCTAAGCGTTCAACGCCTTCACTGGCGCGATCTAAGTACTTTTGACTCAGCTCGCTTTGTGGTTGCATTTGCAGATTTTCGAGCGATGAGCGCACTACCGCAACAGGTGTACGCAGCTCGTGCGATAACCGCGACGACATATTTTCTAAATAGTTGGTATAGCCACCAAGGCGGCTGACTATATTAGCAAAACTGCGTGATAGATCGCCAATTTCGTCATTAGCATCGCTGTAATTAATACTGCCAGTAACTCGCCCTTGTGCATCTATAGCTTGCTCTGCAGTATCGCGCAAACGCCTAATACGGCTCGATATTCGAGAGGCAAAAAAGAATAAGGTTACAGTGCCAATAAGCATCACGGCTAAAATAACGTTAAATAATTTTTCGAGCGATTTATTACGCAGTGTACGTACGCCATTGGTAGTTTCCTCGGCTATTACCGCGCCAATTACTTTATCTTGGATCCAAATAGGGTAAGCAGCCGATAAAATAACGGCTTTACTGTCGGGGGTTAATCGCCACGATGATGCAGGCTGGCCTTTTAGTGCTTTGGCTAAATGACTGCCTTGCATAGCTGCTACGTCGTGCAGAGTATCTAAAAATTCGTTTTCGGGGCGTGTTAAAATTTTATAATAAAGGGGATGCAAGTAGTTTTGCTCAAACTGTTGCCACCAAGTTTCAGGAGCTTGATTGGCAAGGCCGTCAGCCCATACGCCATCGGCATGATGAATCGAGCCCGATTGTGCTAATACTCTATGATGCTTATCAACCACCCAAATACGGCTGCCACTGTGGCCCATGCCTTTTAAAATACGATTAATTTCGGGAGAGGGCACAAGTACTGAACCTAAATCGCTGGGGTTATTTAAGTTTGAGGTCGACATTATTTTAGGTTCTAAAAAGGGCTCTTTGTTATCTACATCAACAATGGCAAAGCCAAGCTTATTGCCAAGCATACTAATAGGAAAGCGTAGCTCAATATTGTAGCCAGCCGCCGTACTGCTAAAATAGCCCTGAATTTTTGTAAAGGGTACTTTGCTATCTGCATTAAAAGCGTTTACCCAGCCATCTTGCCGTGGCGCAATAATATAGCGGTTAAACTGCCCATCAGGTGTTTTTAAGCCAATTTTTAAATGGTCGTTATTAGTAATACTTAAACTGTTTTTTGGCCGATAAACGAGTTGGTTATCAGTTACTTTAAACAGTGCATAAAGGTAATTATCAAACTTTCCTACCATGTGCTCAAACGACAGATCGCTGGCTTGATGCTTGTTGTCGGTTTTTTGTAAGTAGCGTTTGTCGTATTGCCAAAATAATGCCTGATAGCTCTCCCAATCTGTGAGCTTACCATCGAGTTGAATAGGATTTTTAAGGTTGTACGCGTATAGATCGCGGCCCTTTACAACTTGATCTAAAAAACTAGTTTGCTGATCAAATAATGCAGGGCGTTCATGCAGGGCAGTGGCGAGGGCACGGGTAGTGCCTACTAAGGTTTTTTCTTGGCCTTGGCGTAAAAACTTTTCCATTTCCCACACATATTCGTAGCCCAACCAGGGCAATAAAAATAAAAAGCAAGAAAGTAAAATAAACTTACTACGTAGGCCAAATCGCAACATTAAATTTGCTCCCACCTGTAGCCCATGCCATACACTGTATCTATGCAGTCAAAGTTACTATCGAGTGCTATAAATTTTTTACGAATACGTTTTACGTGTGAAGTTATGGTGCTGTCGTCTACATAAATTTTAGCATCACTCATTAATTCATTACGGCTTTTAACATGTCCGGGGCGCTGTGCGAGGGAGTGCAACATCCAAAATTCGGTTACTGTTAAATCAACTAATAGTTGTTGCCAAAACACCTGCATGCGCTGTGTGTCGAGCGTTAGCGGCCCACGAGTTATAAGTGCATTTTCGTCGGCAGGTTGTTTAAGTGCTTCCATACGACGAAATAGCGCACCAATACGCGCCGCTAAATGAGCCAAACTAATATCTTTTGTGAGGTAGTCGTCGGCGCCCATACGTAGGCCGCATACAGTGTCTATTTCGCTATCACGAGCGGTTAAAAAAATAATAGGCAGCGTTTTAGACAGTGATCGCAATGTTTGGCACAGCAAAAACCCACCATCTATTTCATTACCTAAGCCAATATCAACAATGGCTAAATCGGGCAGGGCATTTTTAAACGCCGCTTCTGCGCTACTACGATTTGCATACCCAGTTACCTGATAACCTTGTGCGCTGAGCATTTCAGTGTAGTTTTCGCGAATGGCGGGTTCATCTTCAATGATGGCTATTTTTTTCATTTCTGGGTTTATCCTCTTTATTACCAACGCACTATAACGAAGTTTTTAAGCTAAGTACGCTTAAAAAGGCAATTGCCTTTTTTTTGCCACAATTGCTCAGTGGTTTGCCATTTTTGCTCCCCTTTGTTGCCACTTGAGCTTGTTTTAATACACCCATCAAAACAAAACATCATAAATTAAAAAGTAAGTTTAAGGATCAATCATGAAGAAGACATTAATAGCGCTAACCCTAGCGGCCGTTTTTTGCGGTCCCGCATTAGCATCAACCTCTAATAATACGGCTACAAAAGAAGCGCACACCGAAACCGCAATAGGCTTAGGATCGGGCGCTATTATAGGTGGTGTAGTAGGCGGCCCTATTGGTGCTTTTGTGGGAGCATTTGCTGGTGGTTTAATAGGCGATGCAAAAGTTGCTGATAACAAAATTGCCCAGCAACAGCGTGCAATAATTGTAATGACAGAAAAAACCAACGACTACCAACACCTGCTTAGCCATAACAGCCAGTTAGAGCAACAAATCGAAGTGCTTGCTAATCAAAATGAGCAGTTAACACAATCGCAAATTAATAATTTACTTGCCATGACAGTACAGTTTAAAACCGGCTCACGTGTTATTGCGCCACATTTTGCATTGCAGTTAGACCAACTCGTTACGCTTTTAAAAAACCAGCCACAGTTAGCGCTCGATTTAAGTGGGTTTGCCGATCAACGCGGTGATGAACAAGCCAACCTTTTACTTTCAAAAGCACGTGTAAATGCGGTGCAAAGCTATTTAATAAAACAGGGCGTAAGCCACACGCGCTTAAGCACGCAAGCATTTGGTGAGCAGCAAACACTTGCTAAAACTAACACAGTAGAAGACAACACGTTTGATCGGCGGATAACCCTTACTACTCGTTTAATAAATCCTGTAAATAGCCAAACAGCAAGTAATTAAATTAAAGCCTTCGATGGAGTGATTTTATGTTTTTTTTGAGTAAACCAAGCAAAGTGCTTACCCTTAAATGGGTAAGCCTTTTTACACTGGGTATACTGGTGATGTTAACGAGCTTTAAAAGCCACGCACACTCTCCCAAGTTAGAACTTTTTGATAGCAGCGGCGCACAAGCAGGCCCTGCAATAATATTAAAAAGTGATGCAAATATGACATTAACCGGACTTATAAATCATGTTGTAGTTAAACAAACTTATCAAAACCAAAACCCGTTTGCTGTTAATGCGCGTTATGTGTTTCCGCTGCCCGATGAAAGCGCAGTACATGCTATGACCATGCGTATTGGCGAGCGAGTAATTAAGGGCCAAATTGATAAAAAAGTGGCGGCCGAAAAAAAATACGCAGAAGCCAAACAGGCCGGCAAGCAAGCAGCACTAGTACGCCAGCAACGCGCTAATATGTTTATTACAAACGTAGCTAATATAGCCCCTGGGGAGCAGGTTATTATTGAGCTGGAATATCAAGAAATAATTGATTACAGCAGCGGCACCTTTACAGTGCGCTTTCCGGGCACAATCACACCGCGTTATCATGTAACCCAAGGTGAAATTGACATAAATAAAGAAAGCCAAAAACCAACTAACTCGCTACCACATGGTTGGCTAAGCCCAGTTTATAGCACGCAAAAAAATGACGATAAGCCAAGTAGTCAGTTTAATTTAAACTTAGATATAGACGTAGGTTTAGAGCTGGTAGATATAAATTCTAAATTTCATAATGTAAATATTCAAAACACTGCATTTGGACAATACTCAATAGAGTTAAATGAGCAAAATGCGCTAAACCGCGACTTTGTACTGGAGTTTAAACCTCTGCAAAAAGAGCAAGCCCAAGCTGCATTTTTTACCGAGCAGTTTGAAAATGGCGAGCGCTACGGGCTCGCTATGCTAATGCCGCCTGCAGATAACTTTATAGCAACGCAGCGATTAGCCCGCGAAACAGTATTTGTAGTCGATACTTCGGGCTCTATGCATGGGCAGTCTATGGAGCAAGCTAAAAACGCATTGTTTTATGCGCTATCGCTGCTAGACAGTAACGACAGTTTTAACATTATAGGGTTTGATAATGTAGTAACCCTAATGAGCGATAAACCTTTAGTTGCAAGTGGCTTTAATTTACGCCGCGCAGAGCGCTTTATATATGGGTTACAAGCCGACGGCGGTACAGAAATACAAGGCGCACTTGATGCCGTTTTAGATGGTTCGCAGTTTGATGGTTTTGTACGCCAAGTAATATTTTTAACCGATGGTAGCGTAAGCAACGAAGATGCACTGTTTAAAAGTATTCAAGCTAAATTAGGCGATAGCCGCTTATTTACAGTTGGTATTGGCAGCGCCCCCAATAGCTTTTTTATGCGCCGTGCGGCAGATGTAGGCAAGGGCTCGTTTACTTTTATAGGCAGCACTAGCGAGGTGCAACCTAAAATGCAGCAGTTATTTGATAAGCTCGCACATCCTGCAATTACTAATTTAGCGCTAAGCGATGAAAACGGTAATAGCCTAGACTTTTGGCCTTCGCCACTGCCAGATCTCTATTTTAATGAGCCAATAATGGTGGCTATAAAGCTCAATAATGCCAGTAATGTAATATTAAACGGGCAAACTGCACAAGGGCCTATTAGTATTAACCTAAACACACAAGCAGGCTCAAATGCTAAAGGAATTGCTAAGCTGTGGGCTCGTCAAAAAATTAAGTCGTTGCTGCTCTATAACTCACAAAATGCAGTTAAAGACGAAGTGCAACAATTGGCGCTTACTCATCAATTACTCAGCCCATTCACGGCTTTTATAGCAATAGAGCAAACACAAATTAATCCAATAGCACAACAAACAGCTAATGCTACTAACGCAGTTCCTCAGGGTATGGCAATGCGTTTGCCACAAACCGATGGGCAAAGCAAAGTACATATAATATTAGGAATTTTATTGTTAAGTGGGTTTGTGCTAGTAAGGCGTTTTAAATGAAAAAGTGGCTAAGCGCGGGGCTATTAATACTTGGTTTGGGGTTATTTGGTCATGGCGCTTACATGCAAGGCAAAGCATGGCTGGCGCAATTACTAATTGAACAGGCCTGGCAGCAGGCTCTTAAAACGCCTGAAGCAAAAGTTAAGCCATGGTTTTACGCCGATAGTTATGTAACCGCACAATTAAATTGGCCGGCGCATAATGAAAAACTCACCGTATTAGCAGGTGCTAGCGGGCGTAATTTAGCCTTTGCGCCCAGCCACTTTTTACCCGCAGCAGAGCTTGGTAGTAAACAAGCTGGGGCACTCATTGCAGGGCATAACGACACTCACTTTGCTTTTTTACAGCACGTTAAAGTGGGAGAGCAGTTTACCCTGCAATTACAAAATGGCACCTTGCAGCATTATAAAGTAACCGGCAGCGAGGTAATTCATGGGTCAGAAAACACATTTTTACACACTGCACAATTGTATTTACTAACGTGCTACCCTTTTGACGCGTTAGCATCGGGAACCGAATTTAGGCTATTGGTTTCGGCCGATATGATATCGGAGGTAGTAAGATCGGTGGAAATATCCTCGCCCGACTCGGCGCTGGGGATATCAACCACTAATTCTTGATGACGTTGGCTGATCATTACGCCAACAAATACCACAAATATACTCAGCCACTGCCACAAGTTAAGCACTTCATTTAAAATGATGGCCGAAAGAATCAGCGTAAATATAGGAATTAAATTTGAATAAGCCGCTGCGGTTAATACCGATACCTTACTAATAGCGTAGTTATACATACCATAACCGCCTAAAGTAACAAACGAGCCTAAATATAAAATACTTAATAAAGCGGTTATATTGTGTTGATTTTCGCTTGGTAGGTCGATAAAAAGCAAAAACGGTGCAAAAAATAAACTGCCACTAATGCCTTGCAGCGCTATAAGCGTTAACGGTGAATAACGACTCGCTAAGTGTTTAATGCAAACGGTATAAAACGCCGCACATACCATGGCCATAAGTTCTAAAAAATTACCTAATAATGGGTTAGGCGCTTGATCGGAGTTTGGTGAAAGCACAGTGAGCAAAATGCTGCCACCAATACAAAAAGTAAAGCCAATAATAATAGATTTACTGATGTATTCTTTAAGCATAAAAAAAGCCAGTACAGCAATAATAATAGGCAAGCACGACACAATTACCCCCGCCTGCGATGCCGAGGTATATTCCATTGCATGGCCTTCAAATAAAAAGTACAAGCAAGGCTCAGCCAGCGACATAGCAATTAAATACTTCCAGTCACCAACTCTGTATTCAAAGCGTATTACATAGCGCCATAAGCACAGCGATAAAAATAATGTGGTTAGCATGCGTAAAAATATCACCAAAGCGGGGTCGTAAATAGCAATGGCATACTTAAGTGCAATAAAGGAACTACCCCATAAAAAGGTGGCAATAATTAAACATAAACTGGCAGGCATAGCAGGTAATTTACACAATTGAATAAAATCAGATCCTAGCATGAATATATTTTACTTGTTGAAAAATACCCAGCTGGTATAAATAAATTCATCTTTAATTATTCAGTAGTAAAAATAAATGCAAAGGGATCAGGTAATCGTTGTAAAGCTAGGTACAAGCGTACTGACTGGCGGCACCGATAAGCTAGATAAAGCGCATATGGTTGAACTAGTGCGCCAATGTTGTGAGCTTAAAAAGCAAGGGCATCACGTTATTTTAGTTTCGAGCGGAGCCGTGGCGGCCGGACGAGAGCAATTACTAAAGCCCTGTGGCCGCAGCGTAATAGATAAGCAAATGCTAGCAGCAGTTGGTCAAGGCCAGCTCATTCATATTTGGCAAAGCTTGTTTGCTTTGTATGGTGTAAACGTAGGGCAAATGCTGTTAACCCGCGCCGATGTTAACGACAGAGAGCGCTATTTAAATGCCCGCGATACACTAAATGCATTATTAAACTACGACGTAGTGCCCATCATTAACGAAAATGATGCGGTTGCTACTAGTGAAATAAAAGTAGGTGATAACGATAATTTATCAGCGTTGGTGGCTATTTTAGCTAATGCCAATAAGCTGTTATTGCTCACCGATCAAGAAGGATTATTTACCAGCGATCCGCGCACTAATGCCGATGCCACATTAATTGGTGAAGTGAGTGATATTAACGACGAATTGCGCCAGCTTGCTGGTGGTAGTGGCACAAACTTGGGCACCGGCGGTATGGCAACCAAACTGCAAGCAGCCGACATTGCAAGGCGTGCTGGGGTTGAGGTTATAATTGCCAAAGGTGCGGGTAAAAATGTCATTTTAAAATGTATGAGCGAGCAACTGCCCGGCACACGTTTTTTAAAGCTCACTGCGCCAAAAGAAGGGCGTAAAAAGTGGTTACTCGCTGGACCTAAAAGTAGCGGGCAAATTGTTATTGATGCAGGTGCAATAACCGCGCTGCAAACTAAAGGTGCAAGCTTACTTGCTAAAGGCGTGACCAATGCGTTGGGGGCATTTGAGCGCGGCGATCTAATAAGTGTAATAAATAGCGACAAACAACTTATTGCTCGTGGGTTAACCCGCTTTAGCAGCAGCGAAGTTAATAAAATTAAAGGCGCGCACTCTAAGCAAATAGGTGAATTACTTGATTACGATGGCGGGGCAGAAGTACTGCATCGCGATGACTTAATTTTACTGTAATAAAAAGCAGTATAGCTGAATAAATAAGCTCCCATTTTAGTAGCTAAATAATTAACCTGACCCGAGGTTGAGCTTACAAAGCTCAAATATACTGGCTGAGTATATTTGAGCTTTTTTGCTGCTATTTTTGTGTTAAAATCTGGCACCTTAAATTTGTTGTAAATAGAGTGCAGTTAATGAAATTAGTTCGTTGGTTATTAGGAAGTATAATTTTATTCTTTAATTTTGTATTTACGCCACGTAGTAAAAAACGTGCTCCAGAAGTGCAACAGCAGCTTGATCAGCAAACCGCACAATTTAAGCTTTATCAATTTAAAGCATGCCCGTTTTGTGTAAAAGTGCGCCGTGCTATTAAGCGCGAAGGCCTTAAAATAGAAGCGCGTGATGCAAAAAGTAATGAGCAATATCGTCAAGAACTGCTAGAACAAGGCGGAAAAGTTAAAGTGCCTTGTCTGCGCATCGAGCAAAATGGCCAAGTAACTTGGCTATACGAATCAAACGATATTATTGCTTATATAAACAAAGTAGCAGCATAAATAACTTTACCATCTCACTTATTAAAAGAGACATTACCATGACAATTCGCACCCGTGTTGCCCCGTCGCCAACTGGCGACCCGCATCTTGGCACCGCTTATATCGCCTTATTTAATTACTGTTTTGCTAAACAGCAAGGTGGTGAATTTGTACTTCGCATTGAAGATACCGACCAAGTACGTAGCACTGCCGAGTCAGAGCAAGCAATTATGGATAGTTTGCGTTGGTTAGGGCTCGAGTGGGATCATGGCCCAGATGTGGGCGGTGAGTTTGGCCCGTACCGCCAGTCTGAGCGTAGCGATTTATACAAAAAATACGCACACCAACTCGTTGACGACGGCAAAGCATTTTACTGTTTTGCAACAAGCGAAGAGCTGGATAAAATGCGCGAAGAGCAAATGGCAGAAGGTCTACGCCCTAAATACGACGGCCGTGGCTTAAACCACACAGACGACGAAATTAAAGCAAACCTAGCAGCGGGTAAACCTTACGTTATACGTATGAAAATCCCTAGCGAAGGCACTTTTAAATTTAACGACTACCTACGCGACGAAATTGAGATCCCGTGGGAAAACGTCGATATGCAAGTGCTATTAAAAGCTGATGGCTTCCCAACTTACTTTTTAGCGAACGTAGTTGACGACCACCATATGCAAATTAGCCATATTTTCCGTGGCGAAGAGTGGATTAACTCAGCGCCTAAACTATTAAAACTTTACGAAGATTTTGGTTGGGAAGCGCCAGTACTTGGGCATTTACCGCTACTGCGTAACCCAGATAAGTCAAAACTGTCTAAGCGTAAAAACCCAACCTCTATTAACTACTATAAAGAAATGGGTTACCTGCCAGAAGCCGTGCTTAACTATTTAGGCCGCATGGGTTGGTCAATGCCAGATGAGCGTGAAAAATTCACTCTTAACGAAATGATTGAAAACTTCGATATGAAGCGCGTATCACTAGGTGGCCCAGTATTCGACGTAGATAAACTTAGCTGGTTAAACGGCATGTGGATCCGCGAAAACCTAACTGACGAGCAGTTAATTCAGCGCTTTGTTGATTGGAAGTTTAATGGCGAAATGCTAGCTAAAGTATTACCAGAAGCCAAAGCACGTATTAACACATTGTCGGACTTAGTTGACTTAGCTGGGCATTTTGTTGGTGGTATACCTACTTATGATCCTGCGCTATTAACAGCGGGCAAAGCCGATGAAGACGTAATTCGCCAAGCACTACAATTTTTTGTATGGCAGCTAGAAGGCCTACGTAGCTTTGATAAACCAGCTATTTTTGCCATTGCAAAAGAAGTAGCAACGTTCCACGAGCTTAAAATTAAAGACTTTTTAGAGCCGATTTTTGTGGCAATTACGGGTAAAACGTCATCTACCTCTGTGCTTGATGCTATGGAAATATTAGGCTCTGACCTATCGCGTGCTCGTTTACGTGTAGCATTGGCGCATTTAGGTATTTCTAAAAAGCAGGCTAAAAATATCGAACGTGCCTACCGCGAATACCCAAGTTCATAATTGCTAAATAATGCATTTTTAAAAGCCGAGCTTAGTAAATAAGTTCGGCTTTTTTGTTTCAGGTTGTTTAGTTATATGACATCGTATTTTGATATTGTTTAGTCTAAGCATTCATAATTTACTAAATGCTACAATGCGGCATATAAACTCATAGGAGGCCGTATGATTGCAACCGTTAAAAACAAAGCCATTTTTAGCAGTAATACATTTTCGATAAACCTTGTTACTTACCCAACTAATCACAGCGTAATGAACCACATTGATCCGGTGCAGCAAGGGCGCTATTACAAACTCAACTTTGTATTAGTAAAACCTAAAAGCGGTGGGGTGTTTAAATGCGCTAAATGTATTATTAACTGGTTTAATAGGGTGTATTTATTTAGGCCCGATAAGTACGAACACAGCGTATCTAAAATCGAGTCTGGAAAGCGTGTGCTACTGAGCTTTGCACTTAATATATGATTTATTAATAGTCGTAGGCCTGTCCGGTACATAAAACAGATAGGTCGCAATACGATACAGAGGTTTCGCTACAAGAGTTAATAGTAAAAGCATTTGCGCCTCTGCGCATGGCATCAGCTTTAAGTAAATCAATAGCATTTGATTTAGAACGGTTATAGCTTACATTATTGTTACCCATACCATCGCCATCACAGCTTTCACCTGCTATTCGGCCTAAAAGTGTAGCGCCACTTTCGTGTGCTTCTTGGTCGCTGTAAAACTGCTGCAAATCTCTTTTATTAACGTAGGTACCAATTTCTTGAGATAAAACGTCGTTGTCTATATCAGTATGAAAAGTCATGTTTGAGCAACCACTTAAAGTAGCCAGTGCAGTTATTATTGCCATAAAACGTAGCATATTAATTAGTCCTTTAATTTATTGTTTGAAGTAGTAAATTACTAACAAAATCGAATGTGGGCAATGTTTACTACTGAGTAAATTGTTAGTATTTGTAAATGACTTTATATGCACTCGGTTTTACTTAGCATAGGATAAGTAAACAAAAAGAAATGACAAATATTTACTAACCAATGGCATAAAATAGCCCACTCTAAACGCTGCGTTTTATAAAAAACATAGCCATATCCCAAACCTGCAATAAATGAAACTAATACATAGCTAACTCCCCCAGCAAAATGTGCCAAAGCAAAAATACCTGCAGTAATTACAGGCGCAAATATTGCCAAGCGGGTAGGCGTAATAATTTGGCTAAGCTTGGTTTGTAATAAGCCTCTAAATAAAGCTTCCTCAGCAACACAGGTAAATAAAAGGTTTATAGCAATAAATGCTAACCAGAAGTCAGGAACCTTAGGGTTAAAGCTTACCAGCCCAAGCATTAAAGCTGCAGTAAGTGCGGCTAAAATGGTAGTAATAATTATTAAAATAGGGGGGTTAATTAATGAAGTCGTCTTTTTAGACTCTGCTTTTAAAGGCTTTATATTTGAATAAAAGTAAGCACAAAGAAAGAGGCCAGCCATAGCTTTATCAAAATTAGCATAAAGGGTAAAAGCAATTGCATCGCTGGTAATATGCTCGTTTATAGCAATAGGAAGGTTGTTAAAACCAGGCACCCAATGAAGCGCTAATGCCAATGAGGAAACTATAAACACAGTGCTTAAAATAGCGCGTATTATTGTTTGCTTTGTATATAGCACAAAGTGATATAAAACAACGTAAAGCCCAGTACTGAGCAGTCCATATAAATTTATATAACCCTCAAAATACGCACATATAACACTTAAAGCCATTAAGTAGTGCCAAAGTGGTTGCCGTATTATTGATACTTTACAGTACGGAAAAACACATATAATCGATAATGCTAATAAATAAAAAGTCATTATTTTTTTATTACTCTGTTTTATTTAGTAACTAATCTAACAGATTCGACCTCTCATTTTATTTTTTCTGTTAGTATAGCCAGGTTATAAGCCGTTTAAGTAGTGAACACCCTATGTTAAGTCCTTTTTATCAGCAACATGCTGATTATGTTTCGATCTCTCGTGAGCAAGGCTGTCGTTTCGCCAAGTGTATTGCTGATGATTACAACCCACTTCACGATAAAGATGCGAAGAAATTTTGTGCTCCAGGAGACTTACTTTTTTCATTAGTATTAGATCGTTACGGTATTAGTGAACGCATGGAGTTTACTTTTGCGGGTATGGTTGACGAAAATACCAAACTTAGCTTCCCTGCAGAGGCCGATGAATTTGATGTAACAAACGGCGATAAAGTAATTTTAAAGGTAAAACGCGAAGGTAAAACCAGCAAATGCCCAGCACTTACTAATAGCTTAATTAAAAATTATGTTGAGTTTTCAGGCGCGGCGTTTCCGCACGTGATTATTCCGCTCATGGGTAAGCAAGAGGTAATGATTAACCCTGCACGCCCGATGATTATTTACGAATCGATGATTATAAATCTTGATACTGTTGAAATTAGTGCACCGACACTTGAATTTGCAGAGCCTAGTTTTGAATACGCAGGTAAACGCGGCAAAATTACTTTGCGCTTTAATTTGCTAGAAAACGGTAAAAAAGTGGGTTTTGGTGAAAAGCACATGGTGGTATCGGGTATTCGCGAGTACTGCCAAGCTACGGTTGATGATTTGATTGCTTTTTACAACGAGCGCAAAGCAAATTTAAAACCAGCTTAAAAACGAGATGAATTTTAAAAGGTGCTATTTAGCGCCTTTTTTATTGGCACAAATAAAAGCAGATAAATACGATTAAATAGTTTTCTCAAGCACTCTAATTTACGGCATGAGTGAATATGAGTACAATAGCGCTCTTTGTCATTTTAAAGCTAAGCCTATGTCTGCCACTACGTTCTCATCACTTAATCTCGACCCGTTGTTATTAACTGCGATTGAGCAAAATAATTACACTCAACCTACCGCAATTCAGATTAAAACCATCCCGCCTATTTTAGCGGGCAGTGATGTAATGGGCAGTGCACAAACTGGCACAGGTAAAACCGCAGCGTTTGTACTACCACTGCTACACAAACTTTTAAACACCCCTAAAAAAGATGAGCCAGGTGTTGCTCGCGTGGTAATTTTAACGCCAACTCGCGAACTTGCTCAGCAAGTATTTGCCAGCTTTGAAAAATATGCCCAAGGCACCAATATTAAAGGGGCATTAGCGTATGGCGGCGCAAGCATAGGCCCACAAATAAAAGCCCTAAAAGATGCGCAAGTAATAGTAGCCACCCCGGGGCGCTTACTCGATCATATTGTTAAAGGCAGTGTGGTGCTTTCAAGTGTTGACTCACTGGTGTTTGATGAAGCCGATCGTATGCTTGATATGGGATTTATTGACGAAATTAAACGTATATTGCGCCATATTCCAGGCGATCGCCAAACTTTGTTATTTTCGGCGACTTTTGATGACAGCGTATTTGCGCTTAGTAAAAAACTACTTAAAAACCCAGAATTAGTTGAAGTTGATAAACGCAACTCAGCAGCAGTTGAGGTTGAGCAAGTAATTTACTCAGTAGACGAGGATCGCAAGCGCGAGCTGGTATCGCACATGATCGGCATGAAAAATTGGCGCCAAGTGCTTATTTTTACTCGCACCAAACAAATGGCCGACCAACTGGCTAAAGAAATGTGTAAAGACGGTTTAAAAACCGAGTCAATCCATGGTGATAAATCACAAGGCGCACGCGACCGTGCACTACAAAACTTTAAAGAAGGCATTACCCGTGTATTAGTTGCTACCGATGTAGCCGCACGTGGTTTGGATATTCCGACACTTAGGTTTGTAATTAACTTTGAACTGCCATACATAGCCGAAGACTACGTACATCGCATTGGCCGTACAGGTCGCGCTGGTGAGCAAGGGCTTGCAATGTCGCTAGTAAGTATTGACGAGCAATGGTTACTTGAAGAAATAGAAGTACTGTTAGATACCCGCTTAACGCCACAGTGGCTAGCAGGCTACGAGCCAGATCCAAACAAAAAGCCAAAAGATAACCGCAAAAACACCAATAAATCACGAAAAGACCGCGATAAAAAACGCATTACAGGACAAAGAGAGCCAAGTAGAAGACGTAAATAACAGTTTTTTAGTTTTGGCTTTCAATTGTCAGTGAAATAATACGACCCCGAAAAATAGCCGCGGGGTTGTATTAGGCTAAATTTAGCATTTAAAAGGAATTAATTTATGAACAAAGTTACTAAAATATGGTTGCTGTATTCAGGCATAGGTTTAGTTTTATCGCTGGCAATAATAAGTTTATTAGATGTTTTTACCAGCTTTAGGTTTATATCTAACGAAGGAGTTATTTTTGGTGTTATGTGCGCTGCTATGGGAGCTGCGTTAAAAAGCTATTCAGGGCAAAAGGTTAGTAACAAAAGCGGCCAGCAACAAAAGTAAACATAGTTAACATTGATAATAAAGCGCAAAATGCATTTAGCACATAACTGCTAATTCCCCCTTACCTTTAACTAAATACGTTACTTCTCAAATTTAAAATAAAAAAAGGCAAGCTATAAGGCTTGCCAAAGAGTGTAACTAATTAATCTGGTTTTGTATTAAATGCTTAGCCCTTAAGCTATTAACTTTTCAGCTAGATTTAATTCCATGGTGGCTTTTAATAAGCGGTATAAGTTAATTGATGCGTCAATTTCTTCTTTACGGTTAGTTAAGCTTTCTATATTTAAGCCCAGCGGCACGTTTAAATGCGCACAGCTTTTAAGTATTAAATCGAGATTTTCGCGGCAAATACGTACCGACTCACTCAGCGTATTGTTCGCATCAAGCATGCGCCATTTAGTGGCCTCTGGCACTGAGATCCCCAACCATTGCATAAACTCTAAGGTTTTTTCGCCGCCGCACGGAGTAAAAGTTAAAATAAGGCGCTTAGGCTCAAGCCCTTGTGCTTTACAACTACGTGCATAGCTAGTTATTAACTCTATTGTTGCTTGTGCGTCGTAAACCGCTTGCGAAATAAAGAACTTACAGCCTTGAGCGGTTTTTTCTATTAGGCGCTCGTGTTCATTACGTTTATTAGAATGACGCTCTGCAATAGTAACGCCGCCTAAAAAGAAGTCATCAGATTGCTCTGCCAGCGTTTTATACGCATCTGGTAGGCTTAGTTTTATATCGCCTATCGATGATGGGCTACCTACTAAAACAATATTTTTTAAATCGTAGTCGTTTTTAGTTTCACTTAGCCAATCTTTAAACTCGTTCGCACTGCGTTGCGCCACACTTTTATAGGTAATTACATCAAGGTGCGATAAGCCACGTAATAGGTTGCTGTATTCACGTGGATCGACAGTTTGCCTAAATGGAAACGGACGCGCTTGATTAGTACGGCTGCTTTCGTCTTGAATGTCGTAAATTATTACGCCGTCGTATTCAATTTCGTGTAGGCGACCCAATAGCTTTTCTGCAATGGTTTTTAGTTGCGCTTTATCGGTACCAATTTTTGGCGGCGTAGTACCAATAAGGTATACGCCTTGATTGCTATCTTCTATTTTCTCTTGAAGTGATAAAGCCATAATCCTCATTCCAGCTTAGTTTGTTACGATGGAATTAATATAGCAGCCATTTAGATGGCTAGATAGCTTTATTTAATGAAAGTTTTTCAATCGTAGTGAGGTTTATTCATACAAGCTCGTTACCAATTAGTAAATTTGATACAGTTGTTTACATAATAACAACGCTTTAGGCTCTTATTATTGGCGGCTTTGCGGCATAATCAGATGGTACTTTTTATTAAACTAGCTCAACGTTTAGCGATTAAAATTGATTGCTATAAAAGGAAAAACAATGAAATTTAAATTTTTAGCAACCAGTTTAGCGGTATCGCTGGCACTGTCGGGTTGCGCTATTGAACAAAATCAAACGAGCCAAGCAGTAACACAACAACAAACAAACACTACGGGCGAGGGCGTTTTTTCACAAGACTACTTACTAGAAGAGCTTGAAAATGGCTTGCGCGTTATGGTGGTTAAAACCGATTACCCTGATGTAGTCTCGTTGCAAATTCCTGTATCGGTAGGATCACGTAATGAAACGCAAGCGGGTAAAACGGGCTTTGCGCATTTTTTTGAACACATGATGTTTAAAGGCTCTGAAAAATTTCCTGAGGCTGTGTATTCAAGTATTTTAAAAAATTCTGGCGTTGATAACCGCGCTTACACCACCAACGATTACACTAACTATCATTTAAACTTTTCAAAGCAGCATCTTGATAAAGTACTTGAACTTGAAGCTGATATTTTTCAAAACTTAACCTATACCGAAGAGCAATTTAGAACCGAAGCGCAAACGGTAAAAGGCGAGTACTTAAAAAATAATGCCAGCCCAGTGCGTAAATTACTTAGCGCAGTACGCGAAGAGGCCTTTGAGCAACACACTTATAAACACACCACTATGGGCTTTTTTAAAGACATAGAAGCCATGCCTGATCAAATGGCTTATGGTAAAGAATTTTTTGCCAAATTTTATAAGCCCGAATATGTATCACTTGTAATTGTGGGTGATGTAGACCCAAAAGCCACTATGGCTATGGTTAAAAAGCACTGGGGTGCGTGGAAAAAGGGTGACTATGTTGCCGACATTAAAGCAGAGCCAACACAGCAAGCGCCAAAGTATAGTCATCAACAAAACCCAGGCTTACCAGGGCATTGGTTATTAGTATCGTATAAAGGCACTGCGTGGGAGCCGGCTAAAAAAGACAGAGCTGCGCTTGATTTACTCTCGCAGCTTTATTTTTCAAACAACTCAGATTTATACCAAGAGCTAGTGGTAGATAAACAAATTGCCAGCCAAATGTTTAGCTATAACCCAGAAACCAAAGATCCGGGTTTACTGCATGTATTTGTAAAAGTAGAAAAAGCAGACGATTTAGCCAAAGTACGCGATGCAATCAATCGTACCTACGCCCAAGCGCGTACTGAGTTAGTAGATAGCCAAAAACTCAGCGACTTAAAATCTAACCTTAAATACAGCTTTATAAATGGTTTAGATTCGTCGCAAGCAATTGCTGCAACCCTTGCAAGCTATATGCATTTTGAGCGTGACCCTAGGGTAATAAATCAGCTATATAAAACCTCAGATGAAATAACAGCTGAAGATATTAAAGCAATTGCTAACAAGTATTTTGTTGATAATGCACGCACTACCGTGACTATGTCGGCACTTGATAAAGCGCCAAACTTTGAGCAAGAGGTTGATTTAAACGCACTGGTTGCAAAACTGGAGCAAGCACCTCAGGCTGCTGCATTTAAAGTGCTAGATAAAACTAACAGCTCGCCATTAATTGACGTTAACTTTTTATTCAATACCGGGGCTGCTGCCGATCCGCAAGGTAAAAAAGGCCTTGGCGCATTAACTGCAGCTATGCTGGCGCAAGGTGGCTCACAATCAACAAGCTATAAAGATATTAAACAAGCACTTTATCCGCTGGCAGGTAGCTTTGGTTATCAAATAGATAAAGAAATGCTGTCGTTTCAAGGGCGTATTCATAAAGATAACGCTGCTAAGTGGTATGCATTAGTGAGCGATCAGTTACTTAATCCCGGTTTTAGAGAAGATGACTTTAAGCGCCTTAAAAAAGAGCTAATTGACGGTATTAAATCGGGCTTAAAAGCATCTAACGATGAAGAACTAGGTAAAGAAGTACTCTACAGCGCGCTTTACAAAGGCCATCCTTATGAAAGCTACAACTATGGTGATATTTCAGATTTAGAAGCACTTACGCTTGATGATGTTAAAACGTTTTATAACACAGAGCTTACGCAATCTAAGCTAACACTTGGCTTAATTGGTGCAGTACCGGAAAAACTAAAAGCCACTATGTTAGCTGATTTAGCAGGCCTGCCTAAAGGCGAGCAAAGCCGTTTAAGTATTCCTGATGCGCCTGAGCTTAAAGGCCATCATGCTACTATTGTTGAAAAGAGTGCGCAGTCGACAGCGGTATCGTTTGGTTTTCCAATTGATACAATAAGAAGTAGTGAGGACTGGACTGCACTGTGGTTAGTGCGTTCTTACTTTGGTGAGCACCGTAGTTCTAACAGCTTTTTATATGAGCGTGTTCGTGAAACCCGTGGCATGAACTATGGCGATTACGCGTACATTGAATACTTTCCGCGTGGTATGTTTCAAACTAAGCCTGATGCAAACCTAGGGCGCTCTGAGCAAATATTTCAAGTGTGGTTACGCCCACTTCGCTCTAATAACGATGCGCATTTTGCGACTCGTACCGCCTTGTTTGAGCTTGATAAGCTAATTAAAAATGGCATGAGTGAAGACGACTTTGAAGCCACACGTAACTTTTTAATTAACTTTGTGCCGCAAATGGTGGCAAGCCAAAATCGCCAACTAGGTTATGCACTTGATAGCGAGTTTTACAACACCGACAGCTTTGTAAGTTACGTAACTAACAAACTTAAAACGCTAACAGTAAAGGATGTAAACCGCGTTATTAAAGATAATCTACAAACCGATAATATCCATTATGTATTTATTACCGGTGACGGCGCTGATATGCAAAAGCGTTTAGCGCCTGAGCAAACATCGCCAATGGTTTATAATACCGATAAACCAGCAGAGCTTGTTGCAGAAGATAAAGTGATTGCCGATTACAAATTAGCTATTCCGGCAAAAAATATTGCAGTAATAGCAGTAGATAAAGTATTTAAGTAAGTAATTAGTGCAACAATTAAAATTAACTTAGTAAAATACCCCGATATATTCGGGGTATTTTTTTAGTTAGTTAAAAACTGCTTTTTTGAGTTATTAATTACAGTAAATAAAGTGACATTAAATAGGTATGGAGGAGAGATGTTAGACGACAAAGTATTTTTACGATCGATATTAAATACCATACCTGATCACATTGTGGTTATTGATAAGGTTGGTGAAATTATTTATGAAAATAAAAGTTGGCAATCTTTTGGCGTACAAAATAGCAGTAATTATATAGCTATGTCACAACAGTATAATTATTTACATGAATGCAAAAAGGCGGCTGAACAAGGCGATGAGTTTGGTGTCAGTGCTTTGAAGGGAATTACTGCTGTAATAAGCCATAAACAGGCTGATTTTTATTTAGAATATCCATGTCACAGCGATGATGAACAACGTTGGTTTATGATGAGGGTGATGCCATTTAGTCATAATAACAGTGAATACTATGTTATTAACCATAACAATATAACCGAGCGAAAACAGGCCGAAAATAAAGCTAAACAGTTGGCAAGACTTGATGGGTTGACGAAAATTGCTAACCGCAGGTATTTTGATAGCGTATTAAATAGTGAGTGGAGGCGCTGCGAGCGTTTAGGTCTGCCTTTATCAATTACGATGATAGATGTAGATAATTTTAAACTGTTAAACGATACCTATGGTCATCAACAAGGTGATGTTTGCTTACAACAAATTGCTAACTTGTTAAAGCAATATAGTAAAAGGCCGAGCGACTTATGTGCACGTTTTGGAGGCGAAGAGTTTGTATTAATTTACGGCAATACAAACTCTTTACAAGCAACGGCCAACATAGATCGGATTGTTACGCAATTAAAGGCACTAAATATCGAAAATAAGCACTCATTACCAAGTAAAATAGTTACTGTAAGTGTGGGAATAGCGACCATAATACCAAGTAATAACAGCTGCGCTGAAGATTTACTTAATGAAGCAGATAAACTGCTTTATAAAGCAAAAATAGCCGGTAAAAATAGCGTGCAAGTGACAGATTTAAGCTAATGTGGGCTTTGCTGTACTACCTTATGCTCATTACGGTTATATCTAATAACCAGATAAAATAAAGAAGGAATTAACACCTTATCGGCTAAATCCGTTAAACTTAGCAAAAGGCTCTTTTTGATCAACAAAGGCAGTAATATGCGACATGAAATTTGGCAACAGCTTCGCAGCGAAGCAAATGAAGTAGTAAAACGCGAACCTCTTTTAGCGAGCCATGTTTATTCGTGTATTTTGAACCATGAATGTTTAGGGGCGGCGCTGAGTTTTATTGTTGCTAATAAATTGGCAGATGCGGTGGTGTCGGCATTTACTATTCGTGAGCTATTTGATCAGTCGTTTGTAAGGTGTGAGCGTATGCTAACGCACGTTGCTCACGATATTAAAGCGGTAAAAGATCGTGACCCTGCAGCCGAAACTTACCTTACGGTAATATTAAATTTAAAAGGTTTCCATGCTATTCAGGCGCATCGTTTAGCTAATTGTTTGTGGACGCAAAACCGTAAAGAGTTGGCGCGTTTTATTCAAAGCCGTAGCTCAGAAGTATTTGGCGTTGATATTCATCCTGCTTGTAAAGTGGGTAAAGGAATAATGTTTGACCATGCAACCGGTATTGTTATTGGTGAAACGGCGGTAATTGAAGATAACGTATCAATACTGCAGTCGGTTACTTTAGGTGGCACGGGCAATGAACAAGGCGATCGTCATCCTAAAATTAGAGCCGGGGTACTTATTGGTGCTGGGGCTAAAATATTAGGCAATATTGAAGTGGGTGCGGGCGCGCGTATTGGCGCAGGCTCTGTTGTGCTAAGTAATGTACCGCCACACACTACAGCGGTAGGTGTACCGGCAAAAATTATTGGTCGCCCAGATTGCGAATGCCCTGCAAAAAGTATGAACCAAAACTTTTTAGCTAAACCTGAGCCTGAAAATGAATCGCATACTAGCTCTATGCTATAAAGTAATGAGCAATTTAAAATGCTAAACAAAAGTAACTTACTTGGCCTGTGCTGTTTTATTTTAGGCGTAGGATTAACCAGTGGTTACTTTTTGTTTTTACATTCTATGCCTATTCAAGCGCAACAAAGCCAGCCGTTTCCTTATAAAAGTATTGTTATAAAGCAAGCTAACGATGAGTCACTCAATAGTACTGACGAGCATGTTAACCCTGCCGATGGTAACTTTCAGGCTGAGAGTATTGCGCCATATACGCATAAAATTGCCACGCTTACCAATGAGCTTGAGCTTAAAACCAAACAACTTAAACGCGTTGAACAAGCGTTAAAATTAGCGCAACTAGATCAGCTTGATTTTGCTAAGCAGTTAGAAGAGAAGTTTATAGCTGAGGATGAAAATAGCCAGTGGAGCTACGAAGTAGAAACCGCGCTAACTGATTTTTTAATTACCAGCGATTTAAGTAATACCGCGCAACTAACTAGTTTAGAGTGCAAACAAACACTTTGTAAGTTTAGCCTAGTTGCCGATAAAACTAATCAGCAAGGGCATGTGCAGTGGCGCGAGCTGAACGATAAGTTAGCGCTAATGCCATGGTGGCAGCAATTTAAGCTCACTTCGTCAAATTCAACCGATGAACAGATAGACTTTATAGTGAGCACTAAAGAGTAAGACGCTGCTAACTTAGTACTTGCGAGTGTAACGTGCCGTCAACCAGTTCAGTAATTAAAGTATCTCCGACTTTTACATCCGCTACCGATTTAACCACCTTTTGCTTATCTGTTTTTGTAATACTATAGCCTCGCGCTAATACATTAAGTGGACTTACCGAATCTAGGCGACTTGCCTGCAGTGCTAAGCTGTTATTAGCTTGCTGTAATTGCTGCTGTATTGCTTGGTTAAGCCGAGTTTGTAATTGTGCGAGTTGGTGACTTGCTTGAGTGAGCTTTTTGTCGGGTGATTGGCGCATTAATCTAGGCGTTAAATTATTAAGGGTGCGCTCTTGTTGATATAAACTATTACGCATAGCTTGTTGTAGTGCAATGCTTAGCTCATCCAAGCGCTGCGCTTTTTGATTTAACTGATTACGCGGATGGCATAAATTTAACCTGTGCTGTAGTTGTAATGCTTGAGCGCGCTTTTCGCTCATATCGTGTTTAAACGCATTAGCAAGACGGTTAACTAGCTGAGTTACTTTATTATGTAACTCTTGCGTATTAGGGCTTACCAGCTCTGCCGCCGCAGAAGGCGTAGCTGCACGTACGTCGGCTACATAGTCGCTAATAGTGGTGTCGATTTCGTGGCCTACCGCGCTCACAATAGGCAGTTGGCTATTAAATATAGCGCGTGCAAGTTGCTCATGGTTAAAACACCATAAATCTTCTAAAGAGCCGCCACCACGCCCTAAAATAAGCACGTCTACTTCGCTGCGAATATTAGCCAACTCTATTTGTTTAATTAACTGCAGATGTGCGTCTTTACCTTGCACCATAGCAGGGTAAATAATAACTTCTAACTGCGGTGCGCGGCGTTTTAGTACGGTTAAAATATCTTTTATGGCCGCGCCAGTTGCAGAGGTTATTACCCCGATACGGTTAATGTTTTGCGGTAGAGGTTTTTTATAAACCGAGCTAAATAGCCCCTCAGCGGCTAAACGCATTTTTAGGGCGTCAAACTCTTGCTTAAGTTGTCCTTCGCCAGCAGGTTCCATATGCTCAACAATAAGTTGATAGTCGCCGCGTGGTTCATAAAGTGAAACGCGCGCTTTTACCGTTACCTGCGCACCGTTAATGGGTCGGTAACTTTGGTTACGATTATTGCCGCGCCACATGGCTGCTTTTATTTGTGCTTTATCGTCTTTTAACGAAAAATACCAATGCCCAGACGCCGGAGTAATAAAGTTCGAAATTTCGCCAGTTAGTACCAGCGAGGCAAAGCCTTGCTCGAGTAGGGCGCGTATTTCTCTATTAAGGCGTGACACGGTGTAAATCGTTTGCAAAGGCTTCGAAAACATAAAAAACTACCAAAAACTATTTATAACCCTAGTTTATCATAAATATTTACAAAATATGATTTACTAGTGCCAGCAACGCTGTTAAAATTTGGCCGCAATTCCTTATCTTAGATCCACCATGTGAGAAGTTGCCAAAATGCTTAGAATCGCTAAAGAAGCTCTTACCTTTGATGACGTACTTTTAGTACCTGGTCATTCTACTGTTTTGCCACATACGGCAAATATTTCAACTCGCTTAACGCGTGGAATCAAACTTAACTTGCCGCTTGTTTCAGCATCTATGGATACTGTTACCGAAGCTCGTTTAGCTATTGCCCTTGCGCAAGAAGGTGGTCTTGGTTTTATTCATAAAAACATGACTATTGCAGAACAAGCGAAAAACGTTCGTAAAGTTAAAACCTATGAAGCGGGTATTGTTACTTATCCTATTACAGTAACTGCCGACTTAACCATTGCAGATGCACTTGAGCTGTCGCAAGAAAAAGGTTTTTCGGGCTTTCCAGTAACCGATAGCGATAACAATCTTGTTGGTATTGTAACAGGGCGTGATATGCGCTTTGAAACTAAGCTTGAACAGCCTGTTTCTACTGTTATGACTAAAAAAGACAAGCTAGTTACTGTAAACGAAGGTGCTGCGCGCGAAGAGATTTTAGGCTTAATGCACGAACACCGCATTGAAAAAATTCTTGTGGTTGATGATGCGTTTAAACTAAAGGGCATGATCACCGTAAAAGATTACCAAAAAGCACAAGAAAAACCAGATGCCTGTAAAGACGACCAAGGTCGTTTGCGTGTAGGTGCTGCTGTGAGTGTTGGCGCAGGTACTGATGAGCGTATTGCTGCATTAGTAGAAGCAGGTATTGACGTATTACTTATCGATACTTCGCACGGCCATTCTCAAGGTGTTATTGACCGCGTTGCGAAAACCCGCAAAGAATACCCAGACTTACAAATTATTGCTGGTAACGTAGCAACAGCAGAAGGCGCTGTTGCGCTTGCAGACGCTGGAGCCGATGCGGTTAAAGTAGGAATAGGCCCAGGTTCTATTTGTACTACGCGTATTGTTACGGGTTGTGGTGTGCCACAAATTACGGCTATTTCAGATGCTGTTGATGGCTTAAAAGGCCGCGATATTCCGGTAATTGCCGATGGCGGTATTCGTTTTTCTGGCGATATTGTAAAAGCACTTGTTGCTGGTGCATCGTGTGTAATGGTGGGCTCTTTGCTTGCTGGTACTGAAGAAGCACCTGGCGAAGTAGAGCTTTACCAAGGCCGTTACTACAAATCATACCGTGGTATGGGCTCGTTAGGCGCGATGGATCAAAAAGAAGGTTCATCAGATCGTTACTTCCAAAAGTCAAACGAAGCCGACAAGTTAGTACCAGAAGGTATTGAAGGTCGCGTAGCGTACAAAGGTCCTATTGCAACTATTATCCATCAGCAAGTGGGCGGCCTGCGTAGCGCAATGGGCTTAACCGGTTGTGCCACTATTGAAGAGCTAAACACCAAACCACAGTTTGTACGTGTTACTTCAGCTGGTATGGGTGAGTCGCATGTACATGACGTGCAAATCACTAAAGAAGCACCTAACTACCGTTTAGGCTAATCAGCCGTAATTACATCAATTTATGGGCTAGTTTTACTAGCCCTTTTTAAATAGCTACTCACTATATCAGTAGCATTATTTAGCATCTGACTTTACGAGATACTCCATGAGCAAAGACATTCACGATTCACGAATTCTCATTTTAGACTTTGGTTCACAATACACTCAATTAATTGCCCGTCGTGTGCGCGAAATTGGTGTTTACTGTGAACTGTGGGCATGGGATGTGACCGAAGAGCAAATTCGCGAGTTCAACCCACAAGGTATTATTCTCTCTGGTGGCCCAGAGTCGACAACACTTGAAAACAGCCCACGCGCTCCTGAATATGTATTTAATGCTGGTGTGCCAGTACTAGGTATTTGCTACGGCATGCAAACTATGGCAGCTCAGCTTGGCGGCAGTGTACACAGCTCTGATAAAAAAGAGTTTGGTTACGCCCAAGTAGAAAAAGTGGGTAATTGTGCGTTGTTTGATGCGATAGAAGATCATATCACCGACGGCGGCAATGGCGTACTAGATGTATGGATGAGCCATGGCGATAAAGTAATGGATATTCCACAAAGCTTTAAAACCACAGCTAAAACATCTACGTGTCCGCATGCGGCAATGTCGAACGAAGAAAAACGCTTTTACGGCGTACAGTTTCATCCAGAAGTAACGCACACACATCAAGGGCAGCGTTTATTAGAGCGTTTTGCTATTGATATTTGTGGTTGTGAAAAATTATGGACTGCAGCAAAAATTATCGATAATGCCATTGAGCGCATTAAAGAAACGGTTGGCGATGACGAAGTTATTTTAGGTCTTTCGGGCGGTGTTGATTCATCGGTTGTGGCTATGCTTATTCACCGTGCAATTGGCGAAAAGCTAACTTGTGTATTTGTTGATAACGGCCTACTTCGTTTAAACGAAGGCCAGCAAGTTATGGACATGTTTGGTAATAAGTTTGGCCTAAACATTGTTAAAGTTGAAGCCGAAGAGCAATTTTTAAATGACCTTGCTGGTAAGTCAGACCCAGAAGATAAGCGTAAAGCCATTGGCCACACGTTTATTAATGTATTTGATGAGCAAGCTAAAAAGCTTAAAAATGCAAAATGGTTAGCGCAAGGTACAATTTATCCAGACGTAATTGAATCTGCGGCATCTGCCACCGGTAAAGCACACGTAATTAAATCGCACCACAATGTGGGCGGATTACCAGCTGACATGAAAATGGGCCTAGTTGAGCCACTACGTGAGTTATTTAAAGATGAAGTACGTAAAATTGGCCTAGAGCTAGGTTTACCGTACGACATGCTTTACCGTCATCCTTTCCCTGGACCAGGTTTAGGTGTGCGTGTACTTGGCGAAATTAAAAAAGAATACTGTGATTTACTGCGTCGCGCCGATGCTATTTTCATCGAAGAGCTTCACAAAGCAGAGCTTTACCATAAAGTAAGCCAAGCGTTCACTGTGTTTTTACCGGTTAAATCGGTAGGGGTTATGGGTGATGCGCGTAAATACGATTGGGTTGTATCACTGCGCTGCGTGGAAACTATCGACTTTATGACCGCGCGCTGGTCACATTTACCATATGAATTTTTAGGTGTGGTTTCAAACCGTATCATTAATGAAATTGATGGTATTTCGCGAGTTGTTTACGATATTTCGGGTAAACCACCTGCAACTATTGAGTGGGAATAATCGCGCGTTAGCTACTAGCTAGTATTATCAGTATATAAAAATAAAAGCCCATGATTTCATGGGCTTTTTTGTTGCTAATATTACTTTAAGTATTTTTAGATGACTTTATAAAGAACGACATAATTAACCCGCTAATCGCAAGTACAATTCCCAAAATAAACGCTGTTTGTACACCCGCTGTTAATGAGCTACTTACTGCAGAGGGCGCTGATGGATCGGCCACGTTTTCCAAAAAACTATTTTGAGAAGCCGACATGATTGTAATCGCCAAGGCGGTGCCAATTGAGCCTGATACTTGCAGTAAAGTGTTTATTAAAGCGGTCCCGTCAGCATATAGTTCTCTGGGGAGCTCATTTAAACCATTTGTTTGCGCAGGCATCATAATTAATGTTACGCCAATCATGAGAGATGAATGCAAAAAGATAACCATTGCAATAGAGGTTTCTGTGGTTACATTCGACAGATTCCATAGCGTAATAATCATAATAATAAAGCCAGGTGTAAGTAGCCACTTAGAGCCAAACTTATCAAATATGCGCCCCGCGATCGGAGACAAAGCCCCATTTATTATTCCACCTGGCATAAGCACAAGGCCAGCAGTAAGCGCAGTTAATCCAAGGCCAATTTGTAAATATAAAGGCAAAAGAATCATGGTTGATAAAATAATCATGAATGTGGCAGATACACTCAATAAACCTAAAGTATACTTTGGATATTTTAAAGTACGTAAATCTAACATTGGTTTATCGAGTTTAAACTGTCTTAACGAAAATATAATAAGAGAGATTAGCGCAATTATAATGGTACTAATTACCAGTAAGTTCCCCCATCCTTTTTCACCCGCAATACTAAAGCCATATACAATGCCACCAAACCCGACAGTCGATAACAAAATTGACAGCACATCTATTTTAGGCTTACTCAAAACAGAAACGTTCTGCACATAAGCCAGCCCGTATACTAATGAAAAAACAAGAAACGGAATGAGTAACCAAAGAATCCAATTCCAGCTCAACAGCTCAATAATTAGCCCCGAAGTAGCTGGTCCAACAGCCGGTGCTGTCATCATAACAAGGCCAATCAATCCCATAATAGTGCCTCTTTTATGAACAGGAAAAATGATGAGGGCTGTATGGAACATTAAGGGAATTAATAAGCCGGTTCCGATTGCCTGAATAATACGACCTAATAGCAAAACACTAAAAGAGGGGGCTATACCGGAAACTATCGCCCCAATAATCGAAAAAAGTAACGAAGCAACGAATAATTGCCGTGTACTAAACCATTGTATTAATAGTGCAGAAACGGGAATGAGGATCCCCATAGTCAGTAAGTAACCTGTTGTTATCCACTGCACGGTAGAGGAAACAACATCTAATTCACTCATTAAATTGCCAAGTGCCATATTTAAAGCTGTTTCGCTAAATAAGCCAATGAATCCGGCAATTAAAAAGGATATTAGAATAGGGACTGGTCTTATAACTGTTTTATCTTGTTCATATGCAATTGTAGACATTAAAACTCTCTTCGCTGATTAACTAAATTGACCTGTGTTGATTGATACTTTATTTACTTTTTAAATTTACTTTTTAATAAGCAATGAGGGAATTTGCTCTGCTATTGTTTCAAGCGGCTTGCCCGTTTTCATTGTTAAAGCTAAGAGAATACCGCCCTCAGTTAACGCATGAAAAACAGTAGCTAAACTAGTGGACTGTTGCTCTGTGTAGCCTGCTTCAAGAAACTTTTCAGTATAAATAGATTGCCAACTTTTAAAGGTCGCTTCACACGCCAAGCGAATAGGTTCACTAGTGGAATGTTTTTCTCCAGCAATAGTGCCAATTGGAGAGCCAAGAGGGGTTCCGCCTTGTCCAAACACTCTGGATAATTCATAAACATAAGCTTGAAAAGCATCTATTGGATTGGATACACCCGCAAAGTTTTTTTGAATATCTTCCATAACAAGTCTTTTAGTATTGTTAATTGCAGCAGTCGCCAACTGCTCTTTGCCTTTTGGAAAGTAGTAATACAAGGAGCCCTTAGGTACGCCACTTTCTTCAATTATGTCATTTAGGCCCACTCCGCAATATCCGCGCACTCTAAATAAGCGTGATGCCGTCTCAATTAGAACGTCTTTCGGCTTTACTTTTTCACTCATAACTAAAACACCTCAAATTATAACGACTGGTCTATTATTCCAATGGTAAGGAGGAATCGACTCTGTGTCAATGCTATCGGCTTTACATTTTATTTTGTGTAACCGGTAATATTATCACCAGCATGGCTCTAAAAATGCGCCAAAAGGCGATAGCCAAAGGGGGGCGGAATAGTACGCTTTGTTCTTATCAATATGGTTTGAAGGTGATAATTTAGCTACAAGAGCAAGTTTAAAGGGAATAGCGAAGATTTAAGAGCATGCTAAAATTAGTAAGGCAGGGAGCTTGAGTTATTCAAATTGTAAAAACTATTTAAAAAGTATCTAAAAGCTGCCTAGAAACCATCTAATAATTATCAGCAAATTATCAGCAAGCTATCAGTAAGTTATTAGCAAACTATCTAAATTAGTGCCTAGTTTTATTGAACCACAACAAATAGTAGTATCAGCACAGTGAGATAAAGTAAGCTACAGCACTTTATTGCTATTATATTTTTATTCACAAAACGTAAAAATAATTAATTTAGTGCTCGGCTATTAATATTTGCCTGAGTCTAAGTAATTAAAAAATGAAGAATTAGCCTGCTAATTCGTCGTTTTGTTTATTTAAAAGGCAATCAAACCAAAAAGATGATTTTTTTCTTTACCTTTGGCCAAAGGTCTCTATAATTCGTCGGTATTGCAGGGGCGTAGTTCCAATTGGTAGAACAGCGGTCTCCAAAACCGACGGTTGGGAGTTCGAATCTCTCCGCCCCTGCCATTTCTTCTTTACATCGAATTTATTACTTCTTATATTACCTTACTTACTAATTTCATCGAGTCGTTATGCATTCACGTTACGCAGCTGTTTTTGGTATAGAAAACCTCGAATTAAATCAGCATTATCAAACGGTTAATAACCAGCCAATAAATAATAAAGCAACTGACACTAAAGCAAACAGCGTCGCGCCTGAGCCTATTTCGCTCACAAGCCAGTTATTTGCAGATATAAAGCGTGCCATAGCCCCCATTACCATCAATAGTGTAATACAAGGCACGGCAATGCAATTACATGGCGATCAGTTAGCTTTAACAAATTCACAGCTAAGTACTGCCGATAAACGTGCTTTATGGGCTTTAATGAGTGACCATCTTGATAAACTTTAAATCAGTAGACGCAACCGCTATACCGCAATTAATGGCTATAGAAACCGCATGCCACAGCCACCCGTGGACGTTAAATACCATGAGCTCATGTATTGGTGGGCGCTATTTTAATTTAGCAGCGTTTAACGGTGATACCATGGTAGGTTTTTATATTGGCGAAAAGGCCGGGCCCGACTTTACCTTGATGGATATTTGCGTTGCCCCAAGCGAGCAAGGAAAAGGCATTGCAAAACAGCTACTGAACCAGTTTATTGATTATGGTGAGCAGCAAAATGCTGAAAATTTATTTTTAGAAGTACGCGAATCAAATATCCCCGCAATAAAGCTCTACGAAAATGCAGGCTTTATAGAAATGTCAGTGCGTAAAAACTATTACCCAAGCGACAATCCTGCTAAAAACGGATTTGAAGACGCTATTTTAATGGGCATGGCACTGGGCTTAAACTTTCAATAATATTTTGTAGTGAAGAGTTTGCAGTGATAACTGTATAAAGAATATTGTTGCAGTAAGCCGATAACTTATACCGGCTTACTTTGCTCACTAATAACCTGCTCAATAGCGTTAATTAAGTTAGCTGTTAATTCGTTTAACGCGGCTTTGCTATCGCTTTTTAAATGATCTTCTAAACGCGCAGCACAGTGATAAATATCATCAAAGTTAAAACACCCAGCACTGCCTTTTATATTATGTGCTAATGTGCGTAATGCGACTAAGTTACCCGAAAATTGTAAGCTTTTTATTTCATCTAAATAAGTTGGCAGGTTAGCGACGTAATTTGCATTTATTTGTTGGAATTTTTCACTTTTGAGTATGTCGTCCCATTTATTTTGATTGTCTTTTTCAAGGTGTAGGTAACTTACTAATACGCTTTCTAGGGCATCTTTATCTATAGGTTTCGCCAAAGCCTTGTCGCATCCTGCAGCAATATATGTGTCTACGTCATGGTTCATTACATTCGCAGTGAGTGCGATTATAGGGCCGTCGTATGCTGCATGGCGTAATATTTTAGTCGCTTCTAGGCCACCCATTACTGGCATTTGCATATCCATAATAATTAACTGATAGTCGTTTACTAGCGCCATTTCTACCGCTTCAGCGCCATTGTTTGCTATGTCGGGCTCTAATCCCCAAGTTTGCAGCAGCAGCTTTATTAATAATTGATTATCGGGGTTATCTTCGGCCACTAAAATATGTGCATCAAAATTATTACTAGCGAAGGAAAGCAGCGGATCTTTTTCTGGAATGAGTTGATTGGATTGCTCTAAAAACAGGTTATCGGCTAATGGCGTTTGTAAATTACAGGCTATGGTTATAGTAAAGCAGCTACCTACATCTAATTCACTTTTAACGGTTATATCACCGCCAAGACGTTGTGCTAAATTTTTTGAAATACATAGCCCAAGCCCGGTGCCGCCAAAGCGACGGGTTGTGGTAGCGTCTGCTTGCTCAAAAGGAGTAAATAAGCGCTTAATTTGACTTTCAACCATACCAATTCCGCTATCTTGTATTACAAACATCAGCTCTTGGCTTGCTAGGTAATGAACCGTTATAGATACATGGCCTTGCTCGGTAAACTTAACTGCATTGCTGGCAATGTTGATCAGTATTTGTTTTAAGCGGGTTTCGTCGCTGTTTATAGTGTGTGGTAACGGGAGTTGATAATTAATACTAAGCTTTAGCTTTTTTTGTTGTGCCAGCGGTTCAATAATTGACTCAATGTCGTGCATTAAGCGCACTACATTTAGTGGGGCTTGCTCTACAGCAATTTTTTCGGCTTCAATTTTAGACAAATCTAAAATGTTATTTATTAACTCTAGTAAATGCTTAGAGTTGCGTAAAATAGTGCCTAAATGCTGTTTGTTGTTGGTGATTTTATCGTTATGTAAAAGCTGTTCGGTAAAGCCCATTATTGCGGTGAGTGGGGTACGAATTTCGTGGCTCATATTAGCCAAAAAGCGGCTTTTAAGTTGATTTGCTTGCTCTGCTTGGCCAATCGCAAGCTCTAACTGGCTGTTCATGGTTTCTAGCGCTTTGGTACGGCTTTCTACTTTGTCTTCGAGGTGATGTTTATATTCTTCTAATTGCTCTTGATAATGCCTAATTTGATTAACCATGTGATTAAAGTCGTTAAACAATATGCCTACTTCATCATCGGTGTGCGCGGGCAGTGAAACACCTAAATCGCCATCACCTACACGGTGGCTAGCTGCACCTAATAGCTCAATAGGATTAAGTAATAAATTACGCACTACAATAAAAATAAGTATTGGCAGCGTAATAACCGAAATAATAACAATTAAGCCGGTAATTAAGCTAATAGCCTTACCCGATTGATACAAAACGGCTTTAGGAATAGTCGATACATAATAACCACCGCTCATTTGCACCGCAAAAATCATCCGCTCTATTTTATCTATACTCGAAAGCTCTATGGTTGATAAAGAGCCAATGTCGGCTAAGTTATGTACTTGGTTGAGCTCAAATTCGCTAATATATTGGCCACGAATATTATAATCGGAACTAAATAAAATTTTCCCCTCATTACTAACGAGTAAGTTGAGGGTGTTGTTGTAGGGGGCTTCTAAAATACTGGTGTTAAGAATAGAAGGATCAATATGCAGTACTATAAAACCAAGCTGTTGTGGGCGCTTAAGATAGTAGTCAATGCTATAAATACGCTGAATAAAATACAAGCTGGTGGTGCCATCTGCTTTTTGCATCATAAACTGCTGTTGGCTTAAATTACTTTGCTGTACTTTGTCAAAAAAAGGATACGATTTTGGCGCTATGCTTAAATTACTTGAGTAGTAGGCATCGCTTTTGCCATTTACCGACATTAAGTTAATGCTAATAATATCGGGATAGGCCTCGCTATAACTGGCAAACACATCCATTAACGCACCTAGGCGATAGGTGTAGCCACCATCAGCATGTAAATCGTTAGCTAAAAAATCGTTCAATACGGGTGAGGTGGATAATAGCTTGGCAGTGGATTGAAATGAGTCAATATAGTTAAATACTTTTTGTTGTTGTTGTTCAACAAACCGGCTCATAATTAAATCAGCTTGTTTTTGTGTTGAGTTGGTTACATTAGTTAGCGTAAAACCACCTAAAAATAACAGCGGAAGTATAACTAACGGCGTTATATACCATAATAACCTAATGCTTAACTTACTGGTTTTCATTACCAAACAACACATCCTCCATGTAATGTTAGTAATAATATGTTTTACAGCTATATTACTCAAGCTTAGCGTTTGTTTATTGTGCTGGTAATATTTATAACTAAGCACAATTTAGGACAATAATTGAGTAAATACGCGCTCTGGGAGAGTTAATAAAAAAAGAATCAGTTAATAACTAAGCATTGATTGTTTATAGAGTGAAGATCAGCGAAAATAGTCTTCAATTACGATTAACATAACGGATCGCGTGTGAGGAGCCAAATTGGGTTCTTCCTAGGGTGTGTTGAGCTTTCGGGGTTGAGCAATATTAGCTCTGAAACGTCAGCATACATAAATGTCCGTATTCAAACTAAAAGAACTTTTTTAATGGCAGAGCAAAATCTCCTCAGTGAAATTAATAAACGACGTACCTTCGCGATTATTTCGCATCCAGATGCGGGTAAAACCACCATCACCGAAAAAGTACTCTTATTCGGACAAGCTATCCAAAAAGCCGGTACAGTAAAAGGCCGTGGCTCTAACCAGCATGCTAAATCTGACTGGATGGACATGGAAAAAGAGCGTGGTATTTCTGTTACTACCTCAGTAATGCAGTTTCCGTATAAAAACGCCTTGGTTAACCTGCTCGACACACCTGGACACGAAGACTTCTCAGAAGATACGTACCGTACCCTAACAGCAGTCGATTCGTGCTTAATGGTTATTGATGCGGCCAAAGGTGTAGAAGACCGTACGCGTAAATTAATGGAAGTAACACGCCTGCGTACTACGCCAATTGTTACTTTTATGAATAAATGTGACCGTGATATACGCGACCCAATGGAGCTGCTTGACGAAGTTGAAACCGAGCTTAAAATAGCGTGTGCGCCTATTACTTGGCCAATTGGTAGCGGTAAAGGCTTTAAAGGTGTTTATCATATTCATAACGATGAAGCGGTTTTATATAAAACTGGCCAAGGTCATAAAATTCAAGACGTGCGCACCATTAAAGGGATAGATAACCCAGAACTGGTTGATGCTATTGGTGACGATCTTGCCGCGCAATTACGCGATGAGCTAGAGCTGGTTATTGGCGCATCCAATGAATTTGATTTAGAGCTGTTTTTAGCCGGCGAACTATCGCCAGTTTATTTTGGTACAGCACTAGGTAACTTTGGTGTTGACCATGTACTTGACGGCTTAACTAAATGGGCGCCAACGCCATTACCACGTGAAACAGAAGACCGCCAAGTAGTTGCCACTGAAGAGAACTTTACTGGCTTTGTATTTAAAATTCAGGCCAATATGGACCCGAAACACCGCGACCGAATTGCCTTTATGCGCATAGTGTCGGGTAAATACAGCCAAGGCATGAAAATGAATCATGTGCGAATTGGCAAACAAGTAAGTATTTCTGATGCGGTTACGTTTATGGCTGGCGATCGTGAGCGCGCAGGTGATGCATTTGCTGGCGACATTATTGGTTTACATAACCACGGTACGATTCAAATAGGTGATACTTTTACTCAAGGTGAAAAGCTTAAGTTTAGTGGTATTCCTAACTTTGCACCGGAATTATTCCGCCGTATTCGTTTACGTGATCCGCTTAAGCAAAAGCAGTTATTAAAAGGCTTAGTACAACTTTCAGAAGAGGGTGCTGTACAGGTATTTAGACCGCTAATAAACAACGATTTAATTGTAGGCGCAGTAGGTGTACTTCAGTTTGATGTGGTTGTAGCGCGCTTAAAAGCAGAATATAACGTAGATGCAATTTACGAAGGGGTTAACGTAAATACAGCCCGCTGGGTAAGTAGCGACGACGTTAAAAAGTTTGAAGACTTTAAGCGCAAGTGCGAAAGTAATTTAGCACTCGATGGCGGCGATAATTTAACTTACATAGCGCCAAGCCGTGTAAACCTTAATTTATCAGTAGAGCGCTACCCAGAAGTCACCTTTAGCCATACACGCGAAAACTAAAGCCAGCTTAGTAAAATTTTAAAAGCCTGCTTTGGCGGGCTTATTAAGGTAAAAAATATGAACATTCGTACTATTTTAGTAGAAAAAGCCATTGCCGCTATGACAGCTGTAGGCTTACCAGCAGATACTAACCCAGCAGTTACACAAAGTACTCGTCCACAATTTGGTGACTACCAAATTAATGCTGCCATGGGCGCGGCTAAAAAAATGAAAAGCAACCCACGAGAGCTTGCGCAAAAAATTATTGATAACCTAGATGTAAGCGACATTGCCGAAAAAACTGAAATTGCCGGCCCAGGGTTTATAAATATTCATTTAAAGCCTGAATTTTTAGCACAAAGCGTTAAAGCGGCGAACAGTGATGCAAAATTAGCGGTTAATGAACACGCTAATCCACAAAAAGTGGTTGTTGATTACTCATCGCCAAACCTTGCTAAAGAAATGCACGTAGGCCATTTACGCTCAACCATTATTGGTGATGCGATTGTGCGTGCGCTTGAATTTAGAGGCGATAGCGTTGTGCGTCAAAATCACATGGGTGATTGGGGCACACAATTTGGTATGTTGATTGCGCATTTAGAAGATCAAATTAGCCAAGGCGTAGATTTAGATACAGTAGCACTTGCCGATTTAGAAACCTTTTACCGCGACGCTAAAAAACGTTTTGACGATGAAGAAGGCTTTGCCGACAAAGCACGTAATTATGTAGTTAAATTACAAGGCGGCGACGCGCATTGTGAAAAACTGTGGAAGCTTTTTATTGCCACTTCAGTTAAGCACTCTGAAGAAGTATATAAGCGCTTAAATGTAACGCTTACACAAGCTGATATTATGGCTGAAAGCGCATACAACGCTGAGCTAAATGACATTATTAGTTTATTAAAAGATAAAAATATTGCCGTGGAGTCGCAAGGCGCACAGGTTGTATTTTTAGATGAACTAGCAAACAAAGATGGCGAACCATCGGCATTTATTGTACAAAAATCGGGTGGCGGCTTTTTATATGCAACTACAGATTTAGCCGCATGTGATTACCGCTCAAATAAGTTGGGTGCCGATCGTATCTTAATTTTTGTTGATGCGCGCCAAAGCCTGCACTTTAACCAAGTAGAGCTTACAGCACGTAAAGCTGGTTTTTTACGCGATGAAACTAGCTATGAGTTTTGCCCGTTTGGCACCATGATGGGCGCCGACAACAAACCATTTAAAACCCGTACCGGTGGCACAGTTAAACTTGCCGATTTACTCGAAGAGTCGATTAATCGCGCAGCAATAAAATTAGCCGAGCGTGAATCTGATTTATCAGAGCAAGAGCGCAGCGAAATTGCCCGCAAAGTAGGTATTGGCGCAGTTAAATATGCCGACCTTTCTAAGCACCGCACCAGTGATTATATTTTCAACTGGGACAGCATGCTAAGCTTTGAAGGCGCAACAGCACCTTACTTACAATATGCCTATACGCGTATACGCAGTATTTTTCGTAAATCAGGCGTTGATGCAGCTACACTAAATTCAAACGTTACTATCGTAGAGCCGCAAGAAAAAGCGCTAGCGCTTAAGTTACTGCAGCTTGAAGAAGTACTTGATTTAATGATCAGCGAAGCCACACCACACGTACTATGTGGTTACTTATATGAACTAGCAAGCTTATATATGACGTTCTACGAAGCCTGCCCAGTACTTAAAGAAGGCGTAGAGCCAAACGTACGTGATAGCCGTTTAGTGTTATGTAATTTGGTTTCTAAAACATTAGAGACGGGATTAGACTTACTAGGCATTGAAGTCATGGAGCAAATGTAATCACCGTCGTATTTTAACCTAATACTGCGTTATCCAATCCGACTTACCCTAATCACATACAAACCGTATGCTCATAGGGATAAGCCGGATTGGACGCCTTGTCTTAGGCTAAACTACTTAGGTGAACTGTCTGCTGCGTGTAGTTCGCTTTAGCTGCGTTGTCGTGCTTTTTTAGCCTAAGTCACATACAAACCGTATGCTCCTTGGCATAAATAGTTCTACCGCCTTGCTAGCACTCCTACACTTGCAGATGTAACGCTTTACACCGTAGGTTGGGTTGAATGAAACGAAACCCAACGATACACCTGATACTCTGTATTTATTGTTATCGCATAAACTTGAGACTCTGTGTTTATTGCTATCGAATATACCTAAAGCTCGATGTTTATTGCTATCGCATACACTAAAAATTTTGTGTTTACCGGTATCGAATGTACCTAAAGCTTGATGTTTGTTGTTACTAGCATCACTATTTAAGCTCGTTACTCTAAGCTCTTTTCTAACGCTTTATTTAAAGGATTTATTATGAAACTCGAAGATATCCGTCGTGAATACCTGCAAAACGCGTTAAGCGAAGATAACTTGCTTGATGATCCGTTTAAACAGTTTGAAACCTGGCTTGAGCACGCTGTAGCAAGTAATTTACCTGATCCAACCGCTATGGTAGTGGCGACAGTTGATGATACCGGGCAGCCTTCGCAGCGCATTGTATTGCTTAAGCATTTAGATAATGATGGTTTTGTGTTTTTTACTAATACAGGTTCGCGCAAAGCGCAGGAGCTTAAAGGTAATAATAAAATATCGCTGCACTTTCCTTGGCACCCTATGGAACGCCAAGTAATTGTGTATGGCGAGGCTAAACCTTTACCTACTTCTGCGGTGGCTAAGTACTTTTTATCTCGCCCTAAAGAAAGCCAGCTAGCAGCGTGGGCATCAGCACAAAGTCGCCCAGTTTCATCGCGTAAAGTGTTGATGGAAACCTTTGCCAATATGAAAAACAAGTTTGCTAAAGGTGAAATTCCTTTACCTGACTTTTGGGGTGGCTATTGTGTTGTACCGCAAAAAATTGAGTTTTGGCAAGGTGGGGCACACCGCCTGCACGACCGCTTTATGTATCAGCGCCAAGCAGACAACAGCTGGCAAATTACACGCTTAAACCCTTAATAAATCGATGAGTAAGTAACAATGCAATTTATTGACTCTCATTGCCACCTCGACTTTACAGAGTTTGACTCAAACCGCGAGTCACTCATTAGCGAGTGTGTAGCAAAGGGAGTTGAGCAGTTTGTGGTGCCCGGTATTAGTTTGGCCCAATCGCGTGCATTACTTGAATTTAAAATTAACTTTGCAGGCGTAAAAATAGCTGCAGGACTGCATCCTTACTTTTTAAATCAGCATCAAGAGTCCCATATAGAGCTGCTATTTACATTTGCTACGGCCAATAAAAACCAGCTGGTGGCAATTGGCGAATGCGGTCTAGATCGAAGTATTGAAAACCTCTCCAAACAAACCTTTTTATTTGAACAACAAATAGCACTGGCTAATCAGCTAGGGTTACCGTTAATTGTGCATCATAGGCAAAGCCATGATTTAATAGCGCAGTCGTTTAAGCGTTGTAAGCCTAAGTATGGAGGGGTTATTCATGCGTTTTCGGGATCACTTCAACAAGCTCAATATTATATTAAGCAAGGTTTTAAGCTCGGTGTAGGCGGTGTTATTAGCTACCCGCGAGCGGTCAAAACGCGCGATGTAATTGCCAATATAAATACATCGCACCTAGTGCTTGAAACCGACTCGCCATCAATGCCGCTATGTGGTTATCAAGGGGAGATCAATACGCCGCTGCAAATAGTGCGGGTATTTGATGTATTGTGTGAATTAAAGCCCAAACAACACAAAGAGCAACTAGCTACAGAGCTTTACGACTCATGCTGTGATGTTTTTTGTATATAACGATTAACCTGCCATATTTTTAAGCCACGGCCAAATTGCCAAGTAAAAATACATGCAATTACCAACATTAATAATACTTGGCGACCTAAGTCATGAAAATGATTGTGGCTAGATGTAACTGCCGCACGGGTTAAATAAGTAATAGATACAAAACCAACAGGTCTGTCGTCGTCACTTACCACGGGCTCTATAAACGGTGTTTTAAGTTTACTAACACCAGGAGTTGATTCAGATAGCTGGCCGCTAACATGCAGCGATTGCCAATTATCGCTACTGGCTATAAGCATGCCTTGCTGGTCGTAAATTGTGGCTGAAAGTACAAATTCATCTTTGCTTATGTTGTTACATAATGCATTAAGTTGCGGTTTGTTTTTTTCAATTAACGGGGTTTTAGCATTTAATGCCATAAATTTGGTGAGCGATTTTGCCGTACTATCGGCACTGTCATAAAGTAATTGATGGCTTTGAAAACTACTATTAATGCCCACCCAGCTCAGTAATATTAAGCAGGCAGTAGCAAGCAATAAACGCACTAAGCGTTTTTTTTGTGAGGCAGTGATAGGGTTTTTAAGATGGTTATTTTTCATAGTCACCGTATATACTACTGACAGCATTTTGATTTGATGTTACAAATGCTATACCCAAGTTGTTTGGGTATACTATAACCTTAAACCCCACCTGATGGCGAATTTAGCGCAAGTAATATATTTAACATTTTGTAAGTAGCTATCAGGATAACAAAAAAATTCACGGAGAATCCATGTCGCAAACGAACATGGCACAGCCTGGTGCTGAGCAACCATTAACGCAGTTAGTATTAAATAAATGGTTTAGCTATCAGGATGAGGTGTTTTTACCGTTAAAAAACCTACCTAATAAACACCAAGGTTTATTTAGTATTGCCTTTGCTGGCAATTTTAGTATTACCCATATTAAAGCCATAATAGATTTTTTTGCGAAGCATAATCAAACCGTTACAGGGCTTTGCCAGTATCAGCCCGACTTAAGTTTACCAGCGGCACTGTGTTTTTATATTAAGCAAGCAGAGCTGCCGATTAACCCGCTAGTATTACAACAATTTTCCAGCACACTTGATTTTCAGCTAGTGCAAATAGCTTGCCCACCCAACTTGTATGAGCCAGGTTTATTGGTAATGGATATGGATTCAACCGCTATTACTATTGAGTGCATAGATGAAATTGCACGCTTAGCTAACGTATACGATGAGGTTGCTTCGGTAACAGCACTGGCAATGGCTGGTAAGCTTGATTTTAGTGAAAGCCTAAATCAGCGCGTCGCTAAACTTACCGGAATTGAAAAAAGCTTAATAGATGAGTTAAAAAATAATTTACCTTTAATGCCGGGTATTAAAATGCTTTGCCAAATACTTAAACAGCATCAGTGGCACTTAGCCATTGCGTCAGGTGGTTTCGTACCCTTTGCAGAGCAAGTACAAGCGTTAATCAATTTAGATGAAGTACACGCTAATGTGCTTGAATTTAAAGATAATAAGCTCACAGGTAAAGTATTAGGCACAATTGTAGATGCACAGCAAAAAGCCGTTATTTTAGAGTCATTACAGCAACAGCTGGGATTAATAAAGTCGCAAACAGTGGCGATTGGCGATGGGGCTAACGATTTAAAAATGATGGCAACAGCAGGGCTAGGTGTAGCAGTACATGGTAAAGCAAAAGTGGTTGAGCAAGCCCAAGCAGCTATTTGCCAAGGCTCGTTATTACAATTACTGTATATGCTAGCTATACCATTAAATAGTGAGGCTACTGTTTAACGCAGGCGGTTTAGCCAAAGCAGTTTGCGGCGACCCATTTGGTCAACTTGTTGCTGTTCAAGTTTTAAATGGCTTAAGGCTTCTTCGGTGATATCGACAATATCACCGACACCCGCTACAGACCACAATGCCTCTTCTAATTCCCTTGCTTTATGCAGCGCATATTGACTCACATATTTTAGTTCGTTAGATAAATAATCGGTATCTGGGCGTCCAGTACGTGATATATACAAGCGCATAACAAAAATAAGATTCGACTTTAAGCCTTTGCTTATTTGTTCCTGAAAATCATTATAATCCTCACCTGCTATGCAATAACTGGTAATAGACTCTGAAATACTGCCCTTACGGGGATCAAAATTAATCACAAGTGTAAAGGCGCTTGGCGGATCTTGGCGGCTAAGATCTTTTATCTGTGGGGTGATCACATTAACGATTTGCTCATCAGTAATAATGCTCGATAAATCGGTTTTATTACCCAACAAACCAAAGTTTTGTAAAAGCACATGTAGTGGGCTAGGGTATAAGCCAAAGCCAATTGCACCTGCTTTAAAGTGCGCTCCTTCTTTATGTAAATAAAGTGGGAACTGGCAAACGCTTTTAGTTACCATATTTCTAAGTGCTGTAGAGAGCCCAGGCACTTTAGGCGCTTCTTCTGACACTTTTAGTTTATCTTTATTACTGTTAATTAACTGCGTAAAAAACAGCACTCCAGCATGGGGTAAGTCGGCAACTCGGCTGGCTTTTAAATTAATAATAGTGAACGACTTATTTACAGCCATCACTTCGTACTTTAGCTCACAAAGCTGATATGTTTTGGTTATTTTTTGTAAGTCAGGAAACGAGAGTAAAACAATGTCGCCTTTTTTTAAGCTTACTGGTTGTTTGCATTCAAGCTGCAAGCCCATAACCGAAAAGTCGCGAGTAAGGCCATGTACTACCTCATCGTTTACGCTAATCGACACATTCGTTTTATATAAGTAGCGCTTATCAGAGCGAAGATTTACATACTCTAAAGGTACAATATCTAAATAAGGCGCAGACTTACTTTTGCTATGGCCAAAATGCTTCAATTGATTAATCAAAGCTTTATCGTAATTTAATTGCTGATAGTGTTGCTGTTCAGTTTTATTACCAATAGCAGTTAGTACCACCATATATTTTACATTTTTCACTAACCCTTCTACCCGAGGAGAAGGCGGCTTATTGAGCTTTTCAATATTTTTACTTACAGTGTTTGGTAACGATAAAGGAATAAATGAGTCATCTGGATGGCTTGGCATAATTTGTATTTTAAAGCACTGCCAGGTGTCTTTTTGACTGCCAAAAGCTAAAAATAAGTTTTTTAGCTGAGGGTTTTGTTCAAGCTCATTACGTGTTGCAGAATAATAATAAATTTTGCCCGCTGAAATATGAGTAAAAGTATATAAATAATCTTCTTTAACTGGAGTCTGTTTTAAAAGTAATGCATTAATACGTTGCTCATTAAGCACACTGTATAAACAAGGGTTTTGGCGTTCATCGGTAAAGTAACGTTGAATAAAAATGTTGTTTTCTGTGGTTAGACTTAAGCTAGGATAAAGTACATTGTCTTTTTTACTTAAAAATACATATAAAGAGGTGACGCGTGGAATATAGTATTGCTCGTAACCCTTAGAAACCACAGCATCGAGCGTATTATCAAGGTTTACTTTATAGCGACGTTTATTACCGTGGATAAAGCTTTCTAAAAAATTATCAAATGCTTCATTATTTTCAATAAAGGTGCGTTTTAAACGAATATGATTAAACTCTTTAGAAATATTTTCTACGGCGACAACCTCATACTGAATGCCATTTTTTAAACCTAGCTCAAAGTCTTGCTCTAGGCCTACCAAACGCATGGCGATTAAATGCCCTTTTTTTAGCACATAACGAGTGGCTAGCTTTATTTTACAACCACTGAGGGATATATCGGAAGTGCTAGCAGCAATGCTTTTTTTGTCGTTGTACTCAACCGTTACTTTAATTGAATAGTTCATTCGCTCTTCACGGCGGTTTTCATAAGAGGCAAACTTTATAATATTTGTATTAAGGGAGTCATCAATGGCTTGCTCTGCAATTTTTTCTGTGGCTTTGCGTTGTAACACCCGATGATTATTTTCGGTGTTCATCACTGCCTCATAAACGGCGAGAGTATAACCACCGTGTTGTTTTAGCGCAGCTTCAAATACTTCAATCGCTGTTTCATCCATGAAATGTTGTTTGCCATTGTGATCATAAGGCTTTACCTGCCCAGTCACTAAACCACGTAAGTCAATAAAGCGCGCTATCGGCTGAGATAAGCGTGTCATTTCCATTTTCATTAAAAACTGTTCAGGCTTTGTAAGCCCAGCTATTTTAGACTTAAAAATTAAATCAAATTTAGGGTTGCCTAAATAATGTTTTAATTCAGATATAAGATCTTCGTGCTTGAGCAGTATGTCTTCAGCCATTTATAAAACCATCACCGTCTAATTAAAAAAGTAGGTATACTATTAAATCCATTTATTAGAAAACTCAATAAATGTCGTATCGTGTTATTGTTGTTAATATAGGTACGATTATTCGAGTAACTACAGTTTAGCGCTTGTTATTATGTGTTAAATACCAATTTATTGGCAAGTTACTTTAAACTATTATTCAAGCAATAAGTATGCCCTAAAGTATAGTAAAAAAGAAAACAGCATTTATAGATAATAATAGTAGTGCTAAATTATCTTGTTGGTATGACTCATTGTTAGGCGAAAGTTTAAAATGGTAAAATAAGCACTTAACATTAAGTATTTTTAAAATTAAAGAATAGTAGGTAAAGTTATAAATGGCTAAAGCGGCAAAAGTAGAGTTTGTTTGTACCGAATGTGGCATGAACTACCAACGTTGGCAAGGTCAATGCCGCTGTGGTGCATGGAACACATTAGCAGAATTTAAACCGTCAGCAGGGCAAAGTAAAAAAGCATCGGCACGCGTAAGTGTAGGTGGTTATGCTGGGGGGATTGGTGGCGGTTCTAAAAAAATTAATGATATTGCTACCGCAGAAACTGAAAAACAGTTAACTGAAATTGGCGAGCTCGATCGTGTTTTAAGTGGCGGTGTAACAACGGGGTCAGTTAATATAATCTCTGGCGATCCAGGGGCTGGTAAAACAACCTTGTTATCTGATTTAGTGGCACGAATGTCACAACGCATGCCCTCACTTTACTGTACCGCAGAAGAATCTTTATCGCAGTTTAAAAACAGAGTGAATCGTTTAAAGTTAAATTATAACCCTGATGCGCTTTATTTACTTTCCGAAACCAGTGTTGAAACCATCATTGAAGAACTCGATAAAAATAAAATTAAGTTTGCAGTAATAGACTCCATTCAAGCAGTGGTCACCGACACAGCTAACGGTAGCCCAGGCTCGCCTTCGCAAGTAAAAAGTGCCGCGCAAGCACTTACGCAATACTGTAAGCAAAATGATGTCACTATGTTCATTATTGCCCATGTAAATAAAAACAACGAAATAGCTGGTCCGCAAACGCTGGTGCATATAGTTGACGCACTATTGCATATAGATACTAACGATGGGCAAATTCGTACCTTACGAGCAAATAAAAACCGCTTTGGTGATATAGATACAGTCGGTATTTTTAGAATGTGCGAACGCGGTATGCTCAGCGTTGATAACCCCAGCGAAATATTTTTATCAGGCTCAACTACAGATTCACCTGGCTCTGCAATTACGTGTATTCGTAAAGGTAATCGTAATTTATTACTCGAAATTCAATGTTTAACCACTGAGATTGAGGCGGAATTTCCGCAGCGTGTTTGCGTTGGTTTAAACATGAACCGAATAAAAATGCTCACCGGCATACTGCGTAAGCACACAAAAACTAAAATATTTCACGATACGTTTTTTAATATAGTGGGTGGCTTAAAAATTGATGAATCAGAAACCTGTATAGATTTAGCGTTGGTTGCTGCGCTACTTAGCAGCTTAAATGATTTTGTTGTGCCACGTACCACTTGTATTATGGGAGAGCTGAGCTTAAATGGCGACGTACGCCCAATAGACAGTGGCGTACCGCGCGTTAAAGAAGCTGCGCAGCATGGCTTTACGGAAATATTTATTCCATTTCGTAATTACCATAAATCAATGGAAGGGCTGGGCGCTAAGATCACCCCGATAAAAACAGTACATGAGTTACTTAGTTTAATTAATTAGCAAAAACGCTTATCGGTGATGTTCTGCAATGTTACTCTTGAGCTGAAACAATTTATATAAAGACTTAAATAAGGAAATAACATGAAAAAGTTAGTTATAGCTGCAGCAATTGTAGCTGCCGGTGTTGGTGGCGTAAGTTATGCAAATCACGTAGCCACTAAAGAAGTACGTGCAGAAATAGATAAGCAACTAGCACTAGTGAGCGAGCAAACCGGCGCTACATTTAAGTATGCAGACTTATCGGCTAGTGTTATTTCCAATAGTGTAGAAATTAGCAATATGGAAGTCATTAGTTCTGAAGGCGATAATGTTGCCAGTATTCAAAGCATTGAAGTGACAGGCTACGAAACCGATAAAATTTCACCACACACTACATTTGATGTAAAAAGCTTTCAATTTAATAAAGACTTTGTGGCTAAATTACCAGCCGATACAAATACTATGTTAGCGTCGGCCAGTTACGATTTACATTCATCACTTGATTACGATGAAAAATCGGGCGACAGCGATGTGGTAGTTAAGTTAGATGCAAAAGACATTGTTAGCTTTAATATGAATATGGGTCTGGCAAACACACAAGCACTTATGGATGCATCGCTTGCGATCAGTAAAGCGCAGCAAGCAGCGGGCAGCGAACCTTTAACTTATGAGCAAGAATTACAGCAGCAAACGCTAATAATGCAAGCTATGAGTAAGTTAGAGCCGCGCAGTGTTAACTTTGAACTTAATAACCAAGGCGAGCTTAAAGCATTGCTAGAAAGCGAGCTTATTAAGCAAGGTATGAGTGTTGAGCAAATGCAAATGATGGTTGAGCAGCAGCTACAGCAAGCGCCAGTAACTGAAGAAATTGCAGAAGCGATTAGCGGCTTTGTTAAAGGCTTAAATTCATTTAGCGTGTCGGCAAAACTACCTGAAGGCAAAACTATGATGGAAGTTAACCAACAAATAATGATGCTAATAGGCCAGCCTGAAAAGCTTGTAGAGTACATTAATCTAGAAGTTAAAGGCGACTAAAAGTAGCTATAGCAATCGCGATATCAGTTAAAAATGATAGCACGATACACATAATTAAAGCGTGAGTTTAACTCGCGCTTTTTTATGCGTAAATTTTGCGTTTAGACTAGGTGTTAACTCTCAAAATTAACAATTAGTTTACCAGCACTCATTTAATCGTTAGTATTCATTACTACAAAAACTGTTATTTATCATATTAAATAGCCATTAAGGCTCAAACTAATTACTTAAAGTTGAATGGGGTTACAGATGGGAAAAGGTCGATTAGAAGCTTTTAGTGATGGTGTGTTGGCAATTATTATTACCATTATGGTATTGGAGCTAAAAATACCTGAAGGCGCGGGAATTGAAGCACTTGTGCCTATGCTCCCTAACTTTTTTAGCTATGTTTTAAGTTTTGTATACGTAGGGATTTACTGGAATAACCATCATCATTTATTACACGCTGCTGGCAGTGTTTCGGGTGGGGTATTGTGGTCAAATTTAAATTTACTTTTTTGGTTATCATTATTCCCGTTTTCGACCAGTTGGATGGGAGGTAATCACTTTGAGCCGCTACCTACCGCGACTTATGGTGCCGTGCTGTTTATGGCGGCGATTGCGTATAATATTTTACAACGCAGCATAATGGCGACAGATGGCTGCAGCTCTGTATTGCGCAAAGCAATCGGTGCAGACTGGAAAGGCAAAGTGTCTATGGCGCTTTACTTATCGGCAGTAGGCGTAGCATTTGTAGCACCATGGTTAGCACAAGTAATATATGTAGCAGTGGCGCTGCTATGGTTAGTGCCAGATAAAAGAATAGAGCAGGCCGTTAATCAAAATTAAATTTATTACTCTTTTAATTAGTTTTACCGCTAAGTAGGGCAATAAAAAAGCCGCGTTTGTTATAAAGCAAACGCGGCTTAAAATTTTCTAGAGCTTAAATTAGTTAATGCAGAATACGTGCTCTTATCGTGCCTTCAACAGCGCTTAGCTCTTTAAGGGCAACTTCTGAGTGGTCGGTATCTACATCAATAACTACATAACCAATTGACTCATCTGTTTGTAGGTACTGCGCGGCAATGTTAATACCGTGCTGCGCAAACGCTTGGTTTATTTGTGTTAATACGCCAGGACGGTTGTGATGTACATGCAGTAAGCGACTACGATTAGCAAGCTCTGGTAGTGAAACCTCAGGGAAGTTAACAGCAGTAATAGTTGAGCCGTTATCTGAGTATTTAGCTAGTTTTCCAGCTACTTCAATACCAATGTTTTCTTGCGCTTCTTGAGTTGAGCCACCAATGTGCGGCGTTAAAATAACATTGTCGAAATTACGCAGTGGCGATACAAACTCTTCATCGTTAGATTTAGGCTCAACCGGGAATACATCGATTGCTGCGCCGCTGAGTTTTTTATCGGTAAGCGCTTCTGCCAATGCATCAATATCAACTACAGTACCGCGAGACGCATTAATTAAAATAGCGCCTTGTTTCATAACCGCAAGTTCGGCAGTGCCAATAAGGTTCTTAGTTTGTGGGGTTTCAGGTACATGCAAAGTAATAATATCAGAGCGTTGTAATAGCTGAGTTAAATTATGTACTTGCTTAGCGTTGCCAAGTGATAACTTATCTTCAATATCGTAAAACTCAACATGCATACCAATATTTTCGGCCATAATACCTAACTGGGTACCAATGTGGCCATAGCCAATAATACCCAATGTTTTACCACGAGCTTCAAACGAGCCGTTTGCGGTTTTTAACCAGCCGCCACGATGTGCAGCAGCATTACGCTGAGGAATACCGCGTAATAGCAACAGTATTTCACCAAGTACAAGCTCTGCAACCGAGCGGGTGTTAGAAAATGGTGCGTTAAATACTGCAATACCACGTTCGCGCGCCGCATTTAAGTCAACCTGGTTGGTGCCAATACAAAAACAGCCAACCGCAACGAGCTTTTCAGCTGCTTCTAACACAGCTTGGTTAATATGAGTACGAGAACGAAGCCCCACAAAGTGTACGTCTTTAATACGTTCTTTTAGCTCGTCCTCAGGTAAGGATGTTTTAACATAGTCGATGTTGCTATAACCGTTACGTTTTAGCGTTTCAACAGCGCTTTGGTGAACACCTTCAAGCAAAAGAATTTTAATTTTGTCTTTTGCCAACGATACCTTACTCATAACCTCATCCTATTTAATTTGTGGCCCATTTTTAGTGCCGATAATCACTTTATCAGCGCCACGCTCTGCGAATAGGCCGTTGGTAACTACGCCAACAATTTGATTAATTTGTGTTTCAAGTTGTTTAGCTTGGGTAATTTTTAAATTATGTACATCTAAAATAACGTTACCGTTATCGGTAACTACACCTTGGCGATACACAGGATCACCGCCAAGTTTTAATAATTCGCGTGCTACGTAACTGCGTGCCATGGGTATAACTTCCACCGGCAGTGGAAAACCACCCAAGGTTGCTACTAATTTGGTGTCATCTACAATGCACACAAATTGTTTAGCTACCGCTGCTACTATTTTTTCACGAGTAAGGGCTGCACCGCCGCCTTTAATCATTTCGTTATGGGCGTTAATTTCATCAGCGCCGTCAACGTATACATCTAAAACATCAACGTCATTAAGTTCAAATACTTCAATGCCTAGCGCTTTTAAACGAGCTGTTGAGGCTTCTGAACTAGAAACTGCACCTTTAATGGTGTCTTTTATTGAGCCTAGTGCATCAATAAAGTGATTAACCGTTGAGCCTGTACCTACGCCTACAATAGTGTTCTCTTTTACAAACTTTAACGCTGCCCAAGCAGCTGCTTTTTTTAATTCGTCTTGTGTCATTGTTTTATGCTCATTTATGTCAAAAATTTCTGCTGGTATACAAAGTAACGCTTTACCAACAGTAGGTTTTATTTGGGGTGATAATTGTTTTAAGTGGCACATCCCATGATTCTATGGGTAAAGCTGTTACTTTTTGGCATTCATGTGCTAAACCAATAAGTTGCGGCTTTTGCCAGTGTTGCTGGTGTAGCCGCGCCAATGTCCGATCGTAAAACCCACCCCCCATTCCTAAGCGATTACCTTGGTTATCAAATGCCACTAATGGCATAAGTAGGTAATCAAGCTCTGGTAACGGGCATATTTGAGTACAATTGAGCTTAGGTTCCAAGATACCATAGCGGTTTGCCTTCATGGGTGAGTTTTTTTCATAACGCTGAAATAGTAAATTAGCCCCGTTAAAGGGGTGGATTACAGGTAGGTAAAGGGTGTGCCCTTTATCCCACAACTCATTAATTAACAATGAGGTATCTAACTCGCCGTCGTTACTAAAATAAATGGCAATATGCTCTTTTTTAGTGTTTTTTTTGCCATTTAAGTATTGAATAAAATTCACTTTTAGCGATTGGGCGGCAATTAATTGTTGGTTACTTGATAAATTATTACGCAGTTCGCGGACAGATGCTCTTATTGTTGCACGTTTATTGCTCACTTTAGGACTTCACCCCGTAATTAAAAAGAGAATAAGTTAGGGACGGTTAAATATATTGCTAATAAAATAAGCAAAGTAACCACAGTTGCTATGAGTGAATATAACAACACATTACTGCGTTTTTGCAGTGGTGTGAGCAACTCATCATCAAGCATAAGATCATCGTCTTGCCACTCTATGTGTTCATCGGTAATTGCTGTGGCTTCAACCTCGGGTAGGCGCTGTTCAAGCTCGTCTAGTTTTTCTTCAAGGCGAATTAAGCTACTGGTAATGTAATCAAGCGCATCAAAAATTCTGTCATCGCGCTGGCTACTCGTTGCACTTGCCAGTTGAGTATTTTGATTAGGGTTGGTAACAGCCTGCAGCTTACTTTTAATACCTAAGCTGGCAAGTAGTTTGGCTTGCTTTAGGGCTTTGTCTTTATTGCTTGGCACAAATAGCGGTTTACCATTAAAAAAAAGCGACACTTTTTCATTTGATGTTTTTAATTTAGTAGCAAGCATGGCAGTAACAGCTTTGCTGTCAACGCCCTCAGCGAGTCCTACAAAGGTAACACGAAAGTTGTCGGCCATTTTTAATTCCCTAAGCTTTTATAGTAAAACGAGTATATACCGAAAGTGCAAAACAATTCGAGAGTGATTTATGTTTCACGGCTTGAATAATAAGCTTTAGATATAAAAACGACCCTTAAAAGGGCCGTTTATATTTTTAATAGTATGTTGGCTTAAAGACCAGCAGCAGCGCGAAGTGCTTCTGCTTTATCAGTACGCTCCCAAGGGAACTCTTCACGACCAAAGTGGCCGTAAGCCGCCGTTGGAAGGTAGATAGGGCGCTCTAAATCAAGCATTTTAATTAAACCGTAAGGGCGCAAGTCAAAGTGCTCACGAATAAGCTCAATTAAACGGCTTTCTTCTAGCTTGCTGGTACCAAAGGTTTCTACGCTTATAGACGTAGGCTCTGCAATACCAATAGCGTACGATACTTGTAGCTCACACTTATCAGCAAGGCCAGCAGCAACAATGTTTTTAGCAACATAACGTGCAGCATAGGCAGCACTACGGTCAACTTTTGATGGATCTTTACCAGAGAAAGCACCGCCACCGTGACGAGCCATGCCGCCGTAGGTATCTACAATGATTTTACGACCGGTTAAGCCACAATCGCCCATTGGTCCGCCAATTACAAAGCGACCTGTTGGGTTAATAAAAAACTTAGTCGCGCTAGTAATTAGCTCAGCAGGAAGTACCGGCTTGATGATAGTTTCCATCACCGCTTCGATTAAATCTTTTTGTGAAATATCTTCGCTGTGCTGCGTAGAAAGTACAACAGCATCAATACCTACTGGCTTGCCGTTTTCGTATGCAAACGTAACTTGTGATTTTGCATCTGGGCGTAACCAGTTAAGCTCGCCGCTTTTACGAACCTGTGCTTGGCGCTGCACTAAACGGTGTGAGTAGGTAATAGGAGCAGGCATTAGTACTTCAGTTTCGTTACATGCGTAACCAAACATTAAGCCTTGATCGCCAGCGCCTTGTTCTTCTGGGCTAGTACGGTCAACACCTTGGTTAATGTCAGGAGACTGTTTACCAATAGTGTTTAAAATTGCACATGAATCTGCATCAAAACCCATATCTGAATTAGTGTAGCCAATGTCGCGAATTGTTTTACGTGTAATTTCTTCGATATCAACCCATGCGCTAGTAGTGATTTCACCACCAACCATAACCATACCGGTTTTTACGTAAGTTTCACACGCAACTCGGGCATGAGAATCTTGCTCAAGGATAGCATCAAGTACCGCATCAGAGATTTGATCGGCGATTTTATCCGGATGACCTTCAGAAACAGATTCAGAAGTAAATAAATGTTTTGCCATTGTATTTCTGCTCACAAATATTGCGCTTCACAAACGTCGGTATTAGCGCTTAAAAATTAAGGGGCGTATTTTATCGAAAACAAAACACCTTGCATAGTGTTTTTACGCCTAGACGTCTAAATAAAATATTTAATAACTTTTCGGTCTCAAAAAATATTCATAATGACCTATTATTATGGGTTTTTAATTGCACACCGCCCCTACAATAAGTAAGAATGGACTATACACTAGTCGCCAAGTTATACGGCGGCATAATCGAATACATAAATACCCGCGCAAAAATATATTAAGGTAGGAGAATTCATGCCATCTCGCAAAGAACTTGCAAATGCTATTCGTGTCTTGTCAATGGACGCAGTACAAAAGGCCAAATCTGGTCATCCTGGAGCCCCTATGGGCATGGCAGATATCGCAGAAGTATTATGGCGCGATTATCTAAAACATAACCCAACAAACCCAGAGTGGGCTGACCGAGATCGCTTTATATTATCGAACGGCCACGGTTCAATGCTTATTTATTCTTTATTACATTTAACGGGTTATGATTTACCGTTAGACGAAATTAAAAACTTCCGTCAAATGCATTCAAAAACACCTGGTCACCCAGAGTACGGTTATGCACCAGGAATCGAAACTACTACGGGCCCGTTAGGTCAAGGAATCACTAACGCAGTAGGTATGGCAATTGCCGAAAAAGCGCTAGCTGCACAGTTTAACCGTGAAGGTCACGATATTGTTGATCACTTTACCTATGCATTTATGGGCGACGGCTGCTTAATGGAAGGTATTTCTCATGAAGCTGGTTCACTTGCAGGCACATTAGGTCTGGGTAAACTTGTTGCATTTTGGGATGACAACGGCATTTCAATCGATGGCGAAGTAGAAGGTTGGTTTACCGATGATACGCCAGCTCGCTTTAAAGCGTACGGTTGGCATGTAATTAGCGGTGTTGATGGCCACGACAGCGATGCTATAAGTGCTGCAATCGCAGAAGCTAAAAGTGTTACCGATAAGCCATCACTAATTTGTTGTAAAACAATTATTGGTTACGGCTCACCTAATAAGTCGGGTAGCCACGATTGTCACGGTGCACCACTAGGTGAGGACGAAATTAAAGCGTCTCGCGAATTTTTAGGTTGGACTGGCGATGCATTCGAAATCCCTGCAGACATTTATGCACAATGGGATAGCAAAGAAAAAGGTCAACAGCTTGAATCAAGCTGGGACGAAAAATTTGCAGCATACGCAAAAGCATACCCAGAGCTAGCGTCAGAATACAAGCGTCGTATTAACAACGAACTGCCAGGCGATTGGGCTGCAAAATCTCAAGCGTACATTGAAGAGCTGCAAGCAAACCCTGCAAACCCTGCATCGCGTAAAGCGTCGCAAAATGCATTAAACGCATTTGGCCCGTTATTACCAGAGTTTATGGGTGGCTCTGCCGATTTAGCTGGCTCAAACCTAACAATTTGGGATGGCTCTAAAGGCTTAACACGCGACGATGCAAGCGGTAACTACATTTATTACGGTGTACGTGAGTTTGGTATGTCGGCAATTATGAATGGTATTGCGCTGCATAAAGGCTTTATTCCTTACGGTGCTACGTTCTTAATGTTTGTTGAATATGCAAAAAATGCCGTACGTATGGCTGCATTAATGAAGCAACCAAGCATTTTTGTATACACGCACGATTCAATTGGTTTAGGTGAAGATGGTCCAACTCACCAACCAGTAGAGCAAATTGCAAGCATGCGTTTAACGCCTAACTTATACAACTGGCGTCCATGTGACCAAGTTGAGTCGGCAATTGCATGGCAACAAGCTATTGAGCGTAAAGACGGTCCTACATCACTAATCTTTACTCGCCAAGGTTTAGAGCAACAAGCACGTAACGCACAGCAACTGAGCGACGTTAAAAAGGGTGGTTACATCCTTAGCTGCGACGGCAATCCAGAGCTTATTTTCATTGCAACGGGTTCTGAAGTGCAACTAGCACAAGATTCTGCAAGCGAACTACGCAAGCAAGGTAAAAAGGTACGTGTTGTATCTATGCCGTGTACTGATGCTTTTGAAACGCAAAGCGCAGCATACAAAGAAAGTGTATTGCCAGCATCTGTTTCACGCCGCGTAGCAGTAGAAGCAGGTATTGCTGATTACTGGTACAAGTACGTTGGCCTAAATGGCGCAGTAGTAGGTATGACTACCTTTGGTGAGTCAGCGCCTGCAGGTGAGCTGTTTGAGCACTTTGGCTTTACTGTTGAGAACATAGTAAACAAAGCAAACGAACTTTTTTAATCGCCTTTGATTAAATAAAGTAAGCAATTGAAAAACCCGCATATGTTGCGGGTTTTTTTATGCACGAATATGAAACAACTTCACTTAAAGCAATACTGCTTTCCTTGCAAGAAAGTAAGCTATCAGGCAAGGTAGTGCGATAAAATTTATAAATAAAAATCTTAAATTATTAGCAGGAGCTAAATATGTCAAAGTTCGAAAATGTTAGTGTAATTAAAAAAGCCAATGTGTATTTTGATGGCAAAGTGTCAAGCCGAACCGTTTTATTAGGCAGTGGTGAAGCAAAAACATTAGGCTTTATGCAACCAGGTGAGTTTGTGTTCGACACTAACCAAAAAGAATGTATGGAATTATTAGCAGGGCAGTGGGATATTTTATTGCCAGGTGAAAGCGAGTGGAAAACATTTAATGCGGGCGAATCATTTAATGTTGATGCAAACGTAAGCTTTAAGGTAAAAGTAAGCGACTTTGCTGATTATTGCTGTTCATACACAGATTAATAGCACAAATATAACGCGGGTAGTATGTTATTTAACCGCTTAAAGAGCCCGTATAATGCGGGCTTTTGCATGTTTAATGTTCAGTGAGTGATCTAAATCAGCTTTACTAACAAATATTTGCTTAAATAGTTACATTTCTCCTTGTGTTAATTCATATTGCCCCCAATACTAACTATGAAGTAACACATAAAAGGATATAAAATGAAAATTAATCTTACAGGTCACCATGTTGACGTTACTGATTCAATTAGAGAACACGTAAACGAAAAGTTTTCAAAAATAGCGAATCACTTTCCATCTTTGATCGCGCTCGACATTATTCTTTCTAAAGTTCACAACAAGCTTCAAGCGGAAATTAGCACTATTTACGAAGGTGCACGTATATCGGTTAAGGGCGAAAACGAAGTGCTGTATCCAGCAATTAGTAGTGCCGCAAAAAAACTAGATACGTCACTAAAACATCGCAAAGGGCAAATTAAAGCTAATTTGCATGAAAAACCAGAAATAACAACCCCAGAAATTGCACACGAAATCATCCAAGAGATGGATCTTCGTTAACGTTTTTAGAGTTTAGGCCCTAACTTTTAGGGCCTAAAACCATTATTTATTAGCTTCGTTTTACCCCCTCATTTATTAATACTTTTCAGCTTTCATTTTGCGTTAAAACTCTGTAATTTATTTCATTATTATAAATAAACAGTAAGTACACACATGCGCTCTGTAGTATCAAATTGGCAAACTCGCTTAAATGCATTGGGGCCGGGAATTCTAATGGCAACCGCTGCAATTGGTGGTTCACATTTAGTGGCATCAACCCAAGCGGGAGCCATATTTGGCTGGCAATTATTTTGGCTTATTTTAGTAGTAAACGTTTTAAAGTACCCATTTTTTCGCTTTGGCATGGAGTACACACTCGCTACCAAAAATAGCCTAGTAGAGGGTTATAAAAGCAAAGGGCCATTTTATTTTTACAGCTTCATTGTCCTAAATGTTGTTGCCGCTATCGTTAATACCGCAGGCGTATTATTACTCACCGCAAGCTTGTTGCATTACGCACTACCTATCACAATAGAAATAACACTGCTGTGTTGGATTTTACTTGGCGTGTGCTTAACCATACTTTTGCTAGGGCACTTTAAAGCGCTAGATAACGTGGCAAAAGGCATTATGGGGCTACTTACATTAGCAACATTAATAGCACTTGCTATTGCCTTTAGTAATGGCCCAATGGCACCTGCTGACTATGTAGGCCCTTCACCGTATGAGTTAGCCATGCTTAGCTTTATGGTGGCACTAATGGGTTGGATGCCCGCCCCCATTGAAATATCCGCACTTAGCTCACTGTGGTTAAAGGAAAAACAAGCACAACAAACAATATCTAAACGCGAAGGCTTGTTCGACTTTAACGTGGGTTACTGGTTAACCGCAGGCTTAGCGCTGGTGTTTTTTAGCTTAGGTGTATTAGTGCAATACGGGCAAAGCAGTAATATAGAACTCGGTGGGGTCGCTTTTGCCAAACAGCTTATTGATATGTACGCACTTACCATTGGCGAGTGGGCAAGGCCGCTAGTATCAGCCATCGCTTTTTTATGTATGTTTGGTACCACATTAACGGTACTAGATGGTTATGCGCGTACTTTAAACGAATCGCATAAATTACTTGGTTTTAAGCAATCAAAACACAGCTTAAATACATGGCTAATACTGCAAGCACTTGCTGGTATGGCGGTTATTTTATTTTTTGAATCAGCCTTAGGTCCTATGCTTACCTTTGCCATGACACTGTCATTTGTAACCACTCCTATATTTGCTTGGCTAAACTTTAGCCTTGTGCGCTCAGAGCCCAGCATTAAACACGGCGTACTACTTAAAAGTTTAAGCTGGGTAGGGCTACTGTACTTAGTCGGTTTTTCTGTGGCATTTGTAGTGTGGATGATGATGTGATTTTAGGTGCGAGACGAAGGACCCATAGTAAAACGAGCAATCACTGAATACTTGATTTGGTGGGGGTTGCAAAGTTGGCAGGCCACTTGCTGTTGCTAAGCACGTAATTAATAAGTTGTAGGCTAAATTTAGCCTGCAATCTTGAAGTCTCTGATTAGAAGCTAAATACCCATAATTAGCAGCGTTGATAGTCAGCTTAGAGCGAGAAGCAGACGTTCGGGGGGAGCTATAGTTAGCTCAGTAATCCTCAGAGAAAACTATCACTTTTTTATATAGTAAAATAACCTTTACTAGGCTTAATATTTATAGGTGGCAATAACTTACACTATTTGCTATTAATAGAAACTCATGAAATAAGGACGTTTTCGCGCAAAATAGGGAAAGTGTCCGCTGATAAAGATGTTAGCAGCCAAAGGAGTTTAAATGACACTTGTACTTGCTGGTCATAGTTCAGGAGGATTTGAAGAAGGGATTTATTTTGCATCAGACTCCCATATCACACAGAACAACCATGTCTTAGTTAAAGGCTTTAAAAAAGTAATTGAGATTCCAATTCGTGTTAAAGGATTAAATTTTTGTGGTGAGTGGTTTAATGGTTACTCAGGCAATAGTTATCAAGGTGCTTGTAGTGTTGCGTTTGCTGGAAGCTCTTTAGTTGCTCAGCATCTGATTAATTCAATGAAGAACCATTTAACAGAGCTATTTCCTACTTATTACAATGATAGTTATCAAATAGTGATGTCTTGTGAAACTAATAAGCACCTAAGACAAACTGATTATGACGACTCTATGTTTTTAGATAGTCACTTAGACACAATTTTGACCGCCGAGTATGTATCTCAAGTAATCTGCCATTCTATTGAAGCAGTATTAAACAAAGCTAGAGAGCATTGCTCTATGAGTCGGTTGTTTACTGCTTATCAGGCAGAGTTTATTTTAGGTGTGCAATGTCCTCAAACCCGAGAGTATCATTTATATCAATATGAAATTGTTCCAGACCAAGAGTTAGGAGCTAAAGTTGAGATAACCAGAGTTAATCAAAATGAACTAGCAGTAATTGGCGCAAAGAAATTTAAAGACGATGCTCTAATTGAGTTAGCGCAATGTGAAGGTGAAGAAAAACCCTCAGAAAAAATATTTCGGTTTCTTAATAGTGTAATTGAGAGTGAAACAAGTATAGGAAACAACGGGATAGGTAAACCAAGTGGTTTGTATAATCTACAAGGTAGTATTCTAACTAGAATTGGATTTGAGCGTTAATGCGATTCACACCTGCACCTAATTGAGTATTCTATAGCGAAAATATTGAGAGAAACTTATGGAAGAATTTGACAATAGATTGGAAAACTTGAAGCAGCTTTTAAGCTCGCAAAGCAGACAAAATTGGCTTTTTGGGGCTGGAATAAGCTTCGGTTCAAAAATACCTTTGATGTATCCATTGACTAATCGCGTTGAGGAAATCATCCAAGAATATTCAGGTGCTAAAGAAAAAAATATTTTGGCTTCTTTAAAAGAGGACTTAACCGAAGACTGCCATGTTGAACATTACTTGAGCCACTTAGGTGATCTTCTCGCTATCGCGGAGCGCTCAAAACAAAAAACCGCATACCTTGGCGCTAATAGTTATACATCTGATGAGTTAAAACAGCTATATCTAGAAATCATTAAGGCTATTGGTGGGATTATTAGATATGGATATGTGGGTGCCAATGCTAACTACGGGGTAGAAGAGGAAGTTGGCAAAGCAGAAAATCCAATTATTGAAATAAAACCTCATTTTGAATTTATAGAAGCATTATTGATTAGCCAATCAAATCTAGAGCGACGCTCAAAAACAACATTTTTTACTACTAATTACGACACATTACTAGAGGATGCCTTAGCTCTACACAAAAAAGTTGTATGCGATGGATTTTCAGGAGGTGCTGTAGGTTTTTGGAATGCCGAAAAAGAGTTTTCAAATACCGCTATAGATTCAAATACCTATCATCTATATAAACTACATGGTTCGATAGATTGGCACCGAGATAATAATTTAGGGCTAGTGCGTGCACGGTATGGAACTAAATATTTATCAGACCCTGCAAATATTATGATTTACCCTCAAGCAACAAAATATGTAGAAACGCAGAAAGATCCATTTGCCAGTTTATTTCTAGGTTTACGAAAAACTCTCATGAATGGTCAGCAAAATACATTAATTACTTGTGGCTACAGCTTTGGGGATGACCATATTAACGCTGAAATAGAAAGTGCGTTAAGAAGTGAAGCTAACCAAACGACAGTTATTGCTTTTATTCAAGAAGCACCGAAAGATGGAGTCGTTATTAATAAAACCTTAGATGCTTGGCTTTGCTGTCCTAAGATTGGTTCTAGAGTGTATGTCGCTGGTGAATTGGGAATTTATCATAATTCAACAACTCCTTTGGCTGAATCTGATGATAGTAAATATACATGGTGGCGTTTTGATGGACTAACTCAGTTCATAAAAACAGGGGACGTATCATGAAGAATGTTTTCCAAGCAAGGACAGAGCTAAAAATCGGGAAAATTATTGAGGTATCCGGCAATAATTTACGTATAGAAATTGATGATAATGTGAACGAATTGATTCGTGCTGTTGATGGGCAAGTTTATTCCGTGGGCCAAATGGGTAGTATCATTAAAGTTCATTTTGGCAGAAAGCTACTATTTGCTTTTGTTAGGTCGCTTAAAATGAGATCAGAGTTGATTTCTGATGACACTAGTCAAATAATTAATGCTGCGGATGATGCTCGTATTTTAGAAGCTGACTTGTTTGGTCAAGGAATATGGTCTAACAAAAATTCTCAACTTCATTTTTCCCGTGGTGTTGAGACTTATCCCTTGCCCCTTCAAAGTGCTTATATCTGCCTTAATGATGAACTAGAGGCTGTATATAAAGCTGCGGAATCAAATGCTCAAGATGAAGCCATCACTCCTATGGTACCCATAGGTAATTACATCGGTGGTAACAATGCAATATGCAGAGCAAATATTGATAAACTCTTTGGTCATCACTTTGCAATATTAGGGTCTACAGGTTCCGGTAAATCAGGAACAGTTGCTTCAATTTTACATTCTGTTTTAGATCATGAGCCAGAAGGTACAACATTGAAGCCCAGAATTGTAATGATTGATCCACATGGTGAATATGCTAGTGCTTTTGGTGATAGGGCAAAAGTATACCGAGCATATAATGATGCTTCTGTAGCCGATGATGAAGCAGAGCTTTTAAAATTGCCTTATTGGCTGATGTCTAGTGATGAATTGAGATCATTGATTATTGGTAAGACTGAACACGAGGCTACATCTCAAAACAATATTATTTACGAGGCAATCACTTACGCTAGATTACTTGAAGCCGGATATGTTCAGGATATCGGAGCAGAGCCAAATGGAGGGGCTGAAGCAGCACTCAGCGTCGATAAAACTGAAGAGCAGGTTTTGAATTTTGATAGAGATAAGCCAGTTCCGTTTAAGTTGACACAATTTGTAAAGCACATTGACAAGGTTCAGGGCCGTAAGGCGGGGAAACAAGATCATTTAGCGGCATCTGCAGGCCGAGATAAAGTTGATAATATACTTAAAAAACTCAAAGTCCTTCGTTCCAACCCTCAACTTAGTTTTTTATTGAAAGAATATACTGAGGAGTCTTCGCCTAAGCTACAGGAAATATTGTCACAATTTGTAGGTGAAGCGGATGGGAAAGATATCCGTATTATCGATATATCAGGTCTCCCAAACGAAGTAGCCGGACCGTTGACAGCATTAATATCTCGCCTTCTATTTCAATACAAGCTCTGGCAAACAAGGGATGAAAGAGAGAAAGACCCTGTACTATTTGTCTGTGAAGAAGCACATCGTTATGTACCGAATCATGGCGAAGCACAATATAAAGAAGCTCAAGATGCTATTCGTCGTATTGCAAAAGAAGGTCGGAAATACGGGCTAGGACTAGGTCTTATTTCTCAAAGGCCTTCGGATGTTGAAAGTACAGTTCTTTCTCAGTGTAACTCTTGGATTGTTCTTAGGTTGTCGAATTCCAGTGATCAAGAACATGTATCAAAGTTTTTACCTGATAGCTTAAGCGGTTTAACCAAAATGTTATCAGCCCTTACAAGACGAGAAGCTATATTTGTTGGTGAGGCCGCAGCACTTCCAAGTAGAATTCGAATTCGAGAGCTATCACCTGAACAATTACCCAATTCTAACGATATTAAATTTGCAAGTGGATGGTCGAATGACGCGATCCAAGAAGCTGACTTAATGACAATTGTAAATCGATGGTGTGGAACTACGGGGGAGTAATTCAGTAATGTTGGCGAGCAAAGCTTTAACGAGGCAATTCTGTCGGACTCGCTTTGCTCGCTGCAAATTACAGTGTTATCACTGTCCGCTAATGGCACTTTTGCGAAGTTCAGCAGTGATCGATAATCGGACAGTTAGAATTTAAATGTCTGAAGTCAAGGTTTTACCCGTTTGGCTTTAAAAACTAATATATGGACCGCAGGGACCGTACTATTACACTGTTATGCACACCTTAATAAAAGTAGCGAGATAACTGAAATATGCTAGATATCACAACCACGAACATAACTACAATTATCGCAGCATCTGCTGCGGTAGTCGCTGCTGTTTCAGCATGCTTTAGTTACTTCCTTTCTAAACGTATATACGATGAGATTAAGTCGGATGAAACGTTAATAGCAGGACGCTTGCATCAGGTGGGGCTTTCTGAAAAAGCTCATAATGACCCCTTAGTACGCACAGCACTTTTCAATAAATCTGCTCGAAAAGTATTTGTAACAACCGTAAAAGTATATGATCAAGATAATCAGCAAATTCCAGTAACGTGGTCAAACTCAATTTCTAAGGACGGAAATATTGAAGATCCAACTGGGTTGCTTGGAATCGTAAATACAGAGAATCTGTATATTAGGAGAAACGATGGTTCCGAATTTAGAGATGTATCAGTAAAAATTACTCACTCATTTTCCCTTAATGAATTAGTTCTAAAGTTCGATCCTTATCAAGGGTGGTGGCAATAATGCATAACAAGCGTGTTAATTCGACGCATTTACGTTTCGCTCCTGCACGGGCGTTAGCAATGACTGCAATTGGCACTTTCTAGCCATTCGACAACATAAAATGCTGATAATAAATTGGCAAGATATTTTACTGTGTCGGATGGCGCTTCGCTTATCCGACCTACACTTGGCACTGCGGTAATTGAAAACTGCTTGTTTGCGTATTAAATGAACGTATAAGTAACTGGCAACGCGGTAAGTCTGGCTGTTTCTAGTAAACTCATCATTTTTGTCGGATGGCGTGGCTTCGCCACTTATCCGACCTACCCCGTACCGTACCGTCAAAAGGTAGGTTGGTTAAGCCGAAGGCGCCACCCAACAGAGTTTCAGGTTAACGGCTTGAAGGGCTGCTAATGGCACATTCCAGCCACTAGGCAATATAAAATGCTGATAATAAATTGGCAAAATATTTTACTGTGTCGGATGGCGCTTCGCTTATCCGACCTACACTTGGCACTTTTTAGCCAATCGATAATGCAAAACGCCTATGATAATTGACGTTGCCTTTTTTCGTTGGGTTTCGCTTCGCTCAAACCAACCTACCTCAATCAAGGTAAAAACTAACCGCTAAGCTTGCGTGTCACATTTGCTTATCAGAGCATTGAGCTGACATTAATAGCAATATTAACTCAGCTCTTTTATCGCTCTACTTATTCCATCTAAACTCAGCGCATACATGCGGTTGTTCATCAGCTCTTTAATAAAACCTATTGATTGATAGTACGGCCAGTGTTCAATGGGTTGTGGGTTGAGCCAAGCCACTTTATCAAAGTGGTTGGTGATTCGTTGTAACCATACACTGCCGGGCTCTTCGTTGTAGTGCTCTACCGAGCCGCCGGGGTAGGCTATTTCGTACGGGCCCATAGTGGCATCGCCTACAAATATTACTTTGTAGTCGCTGGTAAACTTATTAATTAGCGTCATGGTGTCGATAACGTTTGAGTGGCGGCGTTGGTTGTCTTGCCACACGTGTTCATATAAGCAGTTATGAAAGTAGTAAAACTCTAAGTGTTTAAACTCGCCGTGGGCGGCGCTAAATAATTCTTCGCAGGTATGAATGTAGTCATCCATTGAGCCGCCAATATCAAATAGCATGAGTACTTTTACTGCATTGTGGCGCTCTGGTGCCATTTTTACGTCAAGCATACCGCCTTGTTTTGCGGTAGCGCGAATGGTCTCGTTTAAATCTAGCGTGTCGCTGGCGCCAGTGCGGGCAAATTTACGCAGTTTTTTAAGGGCAAGTTTAATAGTACGCGAGCCAATTTCACGGTCGGAGTCTAAATTGCGATATTCGCGTTTATCCCACACTTTTACTGCTTGGCGGTTACGGTTGCCGTCTTGGCCTATGCGCACACCTTCGGGGTTATAGCCGTATGCTCCAAAAGGTGACGTGCCGCCGGTGCCAACCCATTTATTACCGCCAGCGTGGCGTTTTTGTTGCTCTTCTAAGCGCTCTTTTAGGGTTTTCATTAGCTCGTCGAGGCCACCCATGGCTTTTAGTTGCGCTTTTTCTTCATCGCTAAGGTTTTTTTCAAACTCTTTACGCAGCCAATCTTCTGGTAAGTTGTGCTGTTGCTTTAAGCTCTCGAGCAAATCAAGGTCAGCAATACCACTAAAGTAGTCGCTAAAGGCTTTGTCGAAGCGGTCAAAGTGGGTTTCGTCTTTTACCATTATGGTACGTGCTAAATGGTAAAAAGCGTCTACGTCGGCAAATATAACACCCTTTTTTAAGGCGTTAATTAAATCAAGCAACTCGCGCAGGCTTACCGGTAAACGGTATTTACGCAGCGTGAAAAAAAACTGTATTAACATGTTAGGGCCTGTTTATCTTTCGAGGTTAAATTTGCAGCAGTGTGTTTGCTATTTAGGCAAGGCAGAGCCTATGTAGTGTGGTTATTCCCCATAAATAGGCGATAACGCAGCATAAATACCAAACACGCGCTGCCTGAAGGTTCGTCCTAGGGACGATTAACTCTTTGTTGCTCGGCTTTTACTTAGCCCACTAGGTTACAAACCTCGCGCCACGATTAAATCGTCCTTAGTTAGAACAAATTTTAATCCTGAAAGGTCAACAGATGTATGGACTCCCACTTCCATCAGAAGTAACGTAATAAGTGTTCAAACTTTTACTAAGGAGCCCATACA
>NZ_JBEOOE010000006.1:0-140105 GCF_040308885.1 Pseudoalteromonas sp. 120-MNA-CIBAN-0494 | reverse complement strand
GTCGTTTCCAACTGTTGTCCCCCACCTCAAGGCATGTTCCCAAGCATTACTCACCCGTCCGCCGCTCGTCAGCAAAGTAGCAAGCTACTTTCTGTTACCGCTCGACTTGCATGTGTTAGGCCTGCCGCCAGCGTTCAATCTGAGCCATGATCAAACTCTTCAATTAAAAAGTTTTATGTCTTTCGACAGCTCAATGAATTCTGAATTTTTTGTTTTTGTTGCCAAAAACGAATTGACTGTGCGTTATTATTTTTACTTTTAAAAAAAGTAAAATCAAAACAGCTCAAGGCTGAATCTTTTAATAACATATGGTCACTCAGTTTCAATTGAGACTCTAATTTGTTTGCCTTACTTAGCGAACTAAGCTTGGCTGTTAGAACTCAATCTGTACGAGTGCCCACACAGATGATTGCTTTATATTGTTAAAGAACGTTTTGAGTCGCTTTAGCGTCTCAAGGGATGCGTATAATACATCCTTTATTTTTCGAGTCAACACTTTGTTTTAAACTTTCTTTTTGGAAGATTTAAAACCGAAGTTTTATTTAACTCTCTAAGTAGTTGCTGCCTTGCTATGCTTCGGCGTTTCCCTTCTCAGTGGGGTCGCATTATAGGGAGATCCGAAAACAGATCAAGCCTTTTTTTAGATCTTTTTACTGTTCGAACAAAATGTAATCGATAGCAAGTGAAACATGATAAAAACATGTATAAAACGATGCTTTTTCACCCTGTTTTATATTATTTACTATAAATTTTATTGCTATGTTGAATTAAGGCGTTAAGATAGCAAGTTCACAATGTTAAATTAATGTTTATTTCCTGTTTATTGGTAGATCAAAATGAAATTACCCGATCAAAAATCTTTTATCCTCTCAGTTATTCTTGCTGTTGTTGGTTTTGTTATAGTTAAGTTCGCACTTGAAAGCCTAGAGTTAGACCCTGCACTACTATTTGCTGTTGGTTTGCTCATTGGTGGTATTGTTATTGCTGCGATGTCGTCTGACGGTGTAGTAGAAGCCGAAGTAAAAACCAAAACGCTTTATGTTGGTAACCTTCCTTATCGTGCAAACGAAGGTGTGGTACGTGCTTTATTTGAAGAGCAAGGCAAAGTGTTCAACGTTCGCTTATTAAAGGACAAAAATACAGGTAAGCGTCGTGGCTTTGGTTTTGTTGAAATGGCGCAAGCTGATGCCGACAATGCAATAGCGCAGTTAAACGATAGCGAGTTCCAACAACGTACCTTAAAGGTACGTGAAGCAAAACAAAAACAAGAAGATGATTCTAACGCTCTTCGTTCTGAGCCGGATCAATCAGTGTAACTAGCTTTACAGCTAACTTACTACTCACACTAGCCGTTGCATAATATTGCAGCGGCTTTTTTGTATCTGCAATATTGTTATTCGTTAAATTAAGCTGGCTAATTAAGTAATGAACTCGCTTAGCAATCGCTGCACCTGAATCAAGTAGCTGCACTTTCCTATTAAAGTACTGACTAATCGGCTCTGCCAAAATAGGAAAATGCGTACAGCCTAATACTAATACATCTATAGACTGATCTATGTTTAAACGATCGAGTTCTTGGTGCAGTTTAGTTGTATCTAAACTTTGTTCGAAAAACAGACGCTCGGCTAAAGTAACTAGTTCAACGCTACTATATAAGCTAACTGCTATATTGTTGGTATGTTCTTGTATGAGTGTGCGCGTATAGGGACTTGATATAGTTGCTGGAGTTGCCAGTAGGCCGATATGTTTAGATTGTGTAAGTTGCGCAGCAGGTTTTATCGCCGGTACCACCCCCACTATAGGAATAGTAGTAATTTGGCGCACTGCCCCAAGCGCAGAAGTAGAGGCGGTGTTACATGCAATAACAATTAAATCTACATTAAGCGCTTGCTGGTTAATAAAGTGAATGAGTGCGCATAAGCGGTTAATAATCGTTTGCTGTGACTGAGCGCCGTATGGCAATAGCGCATTATCCATAAAATAGCTGTATTGCGCATCTGGAATACTTTGCTGAATATGTTCAAGTACCGTAGTACCACCAATACCTGAATCAAAAACCATTATGTGCGCTGACAAACTACTGTCCTTACTCTAAGTTAAGAACGGCAGTTTGCCATGTGATTTTTATAAAAGAAAGTAGTTTAGTAGTACAACTATTGTTGATTGGCTAGCTCGTCCGTTGCTGCATTTAATTGATTAAGGTTTTCGAACATAGCTTTGGTGTAATCTACCAATTTATCTATTTCTGCTTGATCTTGATTTAACCACTGCACAATACCCGATAACTGGTTTTGTATGCCCAGCTCTGTGGCTTTATTAAACACAGCTTTTAAGTCGTCGTTAAACGGCGCTAATTTATCAGCTACTGCTTTTTCAGGAACTGGCTTGTACTCTTCGTAACCTTTAACTGTAGCGACTGTTTTGGTTTGTCGTAAATCCATTGAAAAAGCCACCAGCTGTTCGTTGCCTAAGCTTAGTGCTTGCGCCTCTTCAAATGCTTTATCTAAGTCACCACTGAAAAAGGTGCTACTTACACTTTGTAAGTCAGCCATTAGCTCATTAATCGCCTTTTGTTCATTCTCATTTAAATCGCCATTAACCGACATAGAAAATGACAACTCACGAGACTGCGACGACTCACTTACAAAAGATTCACTATTCCCATTTTGCTGATAACGACTGGCTGATTGTGACTCATAAGCATCAGCAAAACTAATACTCACTTCGTCTCCTTCGGCGGTAGTAAATTTATATTCTGCTTTGTTACTTAAACTTGCATACTTAGCTTGGCTAACAGAGACACTGGCGGGTTTAGGATTAAATAAATCGTCTTCAAATTTGTCCAGGCCATTAAATATGCCTTCTTTAGATTTATTAATACCCTGTGCGATATCGTCGTTAAACACGCCATTGCCTTTTAATTCATCAACCGCGTCATCAATCCCTATTTGCACACCTTTTCGAGCATCACCTAACATACCTTTGAGTTTTTCATCGTCGGCACCATTGGCTTTTGCTTTACGTACTGCACTGGTAACGAAGTCTAAAACGTTTTTAACGATTTCATCAAAATCAAAAAGCGGTTTATCTTTTTTCGGCTCGCTTATCGGTAAGCCAAGAGCTTGAGCCATTTTGTCACCGAGCACTTTGGCAGCAAGTTCTTTACCGCGCTGCTGATAGTTATCTTGAGGCGACTGTATTGTAGGTTGCTGTAAAGCCCCTTTATTACCGTATTTATTAATATTGTGGTTTGGAACAAAGCCAAAGTTACCGATTTTCATGATCCGACTCCTATCTATGCTTGCCTTACTTATCGGCACTGTAAGTTATTTCTGTAGCTAGATGCTCAAAAAAAAACCAATATATATTTCATCAAAACTAGACAAATACATCTCGCTCCCTACAATAGCGCCGATAAACAGCTCTCAAAGATAAGGTTATAGCGTTAATGGCAGTTATTAAAATAGACACCACACAGTACGATGCGCAGTTAAGCGAAAAAGAACAGCGTATTGCTGCCCAATTTCAACGTTTTGGTGTGGATAAACTTGAGGTATTTAGCTCAGAGCCGATTAACTACCGCCAACGCGCTGAGTTTAGAGTATGGCACGATGGTGACGATCTGTTTCATATAATGTTTGATCAACAAACTAAAGACAAAATTCGCGTTGATAGCTTTGACCCTGCCGCTCCTTTGGTAGGTGAAGTGATGCAAGTAATGATTGATAATTTAAAGTCGTGTGAAATTTTGCGTCGTAAACTATTTCAGATTGATTACTTATCTACGCTAAGCGGTGAGATTTTAGTGAGTCTGTTATATCACAAGCCACTTGATGAGCATTGGCTGAGTGAAATTAACGCGCTTAAAGAAAAGTTAAGCAATAAGTATAAAATTGACTTTATTGGCCGTGCCCGCAAACAAAAAGAAATGCTTGGTGATGACTACGTTACCGAACGCTTAAACGTGAATGGCCAAGAACTAATATATCAGCAGGTAGAAAACAGCTTTACCCAGCCAAATGCCAAAGTAAATATTAAAATGCTAGAGTGGGCGCAAGACTTATGTAAGCCACTTAAAAATGATTTACTTGAACTTTATTGTGGCAACGGTAACTTTTCTATCGCGTTAGCGGGTTCGTTTAATAAAGTGCTGGCAACCGAAATATCAAAGTCGTCGGTACACTCAGCGCAGTACAATATAGCGCAAAACAAAGTTGCCAATTTAGATATTATTCGCATGTCGAGCGAAGAGTTTACTCAAGCCATGAATGGCGAGCGTAGTTTTTCTCGCTTAGAAGGTATAGATTTAAACAGCTACAATTGTCAAACCATTTTAGTTGATCCGCCACGTGCCGGTATGGATACTCTAACGTGTGACTTAGTAGCAAATTACGAAAGTATTATTTATATTTCGTGTAACCCAGAGACACTAGAGCGCGACCTTGATCACTTAACCCGCACCCATGAAGTTAAACGCTTTGCGATTTTTGATCAATTCCCTTATACGCACCATATTGAGTCGGGTGTATTTTTACAAAAAAAGAATATTTAAAATTACCAGCTAAAAATTACCCATAAAAAAAGCTCCTTAGGAGCTTTTTTTATGGGATTAACTTTACTTGCTTGCCAAGTAGTTAATTAATTTAGTGATATCTGCTGGTTCGCTAATACCCGATTCGCGGCCTAGAAGTAGTTTGTACTTACCATTTACGATAAAAGTAGGCACGCCACGCAATGCACCTTTCTCTTTAAAGTAGTCTTGGTCGCGCTTCATTTTTGAGCTTAATGTACGTACCGAAAAGCTTTTAAATAACTTATCGAACTTATCGCCATCAACGCCTTGGGCTACAAACACATCTTTTACGTCGGCTAGCTCATTAAAATTTGCGCGCTTGGTATGAATGTGGCTAAAGATAGCCGCAATAATTTTATCTTTTTGTGGTAACACTTCAGCCGTTGCTAACGCTTGGCTAATCATTTGTTGATGCTCGGTATCGCGTACACCAACAAAATCAACGTGGCTCTTTTTAAACTTTACGCCTTTATCAAGCATTGGTTTAATTTCGGCTACCAGTGGCTCCATGTTATTACATGCAGGACAGTAAAATGAGAAAAACTCTTTCACTTCTGGTTTTTTAGTTGCGCGCTCAGACACAACCTCATAATGCACACCTTCCTCAAAGGTTGCTGCAAAACTTGTTGCAGCAAAAGGTAGTAATACAGCAAGCAAACCTGCTTTAACTAATTTTATCATTATTATATGGCTCCAATATTTTATAGTGCGAGTAAAAATGAAACTAACTCATCAAGCTCTTCTTGGCTCTTGATGGTATTTAGATTGATTTTATATTTGTCGTTTACAATAAAAGTAGGAACGCCTGTTAACGCACCTAATTTTGAGTATTTATTTTGTTTATCTTGCATTGCTTGTTCAGCTGCAATAATTGGCATACTGGCAATATCTTGATCAAATGTATCGCTACTAATGCCATTTATATCTAATAATTTTTTTAGATCTTTAATTTCAGTCAGTGGTGCGCGCTGAACATGAATACTTTTAAAAATCTTGTCTGTAATCGTATCTACTTGTCCGTGCTTTTTAGCAACTAAATAAGCTAGGCTCAAGTTACTTTGTGCTTGTGGTGATACGCCGCCTAAAAAGTTAACGTGATTTTTTATAAACACCGCACCTGTAGGTAGGTTTTCTTCAATTGCGTGTGCAACCGGTTCAAACTTGAAACAATGCGGGCAATAAAACGAAAAGTATTCGGTAACTTGTGGTGTAGTACTTTTTTCGATATCGATAACTGTATATTGATTACCTACTTCAAAGTTTGCTGCAAGTGCTGCAAAAGGTAGACAAAGAAGTAGTAGGCTCAGTTTTAATTTTTTAAGCATTAGTCTCTCGTTGTACATATTTTTGAATAAAATGTTATGGCAATAATTTTAACGGTGCTTCTTGCAATGCGGCAAGCTGCTCTTTAAGTGCTAAAATTTGTTGCTCCCAGTATTTGTCATCGGCAAACCATGAAAAGTTCCGCACAAAAGCCGGATCGCTCCATCGTTTTGCAACCCACCCCATGTAATGGATGATACGCATAGCCCGAAGTGGTTCGATCAACTTAAGCTGTGAGTGATCAAAATCACAAAATTCTTCATAGGCGGTTACTAAGGTATCTAACTGTAACAGCTGCGTTTGTCGATCGCCACTTAGCATCATCCATAGATCCTGAATGGGTGGCCCCTGGCGACTATCATCTAAATCAACAAACATTAACGCATCGCCTGCCCATAATATATTGCCAGCATGGCAATCCCCATGCAAACGTATCGTTTTTACATTGGTATACTGTGCTTGCGCCTGCTTAATAACCAAATCTAAAATGGTATAAAAAGCAGTTTCTAATCCCATAGGTACTAAGTTACTTTTTTGCAGATGAACTTTTGCTGTATGTAAGTACTCTTCGCAGGTTAGGGTGGGCCTTTGTGTAAATGGTTTTGTTTTAGCAACTTGGTGCATTCTGCCAATTAAGCGCCCTAGTACATCAAGTTGATCTAAGTTATCGACTTCAAATAAACGCCCGCCAACACTTGGAAATAAAGTAAATAAATAGCCTTGGTGTTCAAATAAGCTTTGCCCGTTATATTCCATTGGCGCAACAACCGGTACTTCGGCCTCTGCTAACTCAAAGGCAAAGTAATGCTCTTCTTGTATTTGCTCCTCGCTCCAACGCTCTGGACGATAAAACTTAACAACGTAGCGTTTTCCGCCTTCTGCTACAAATTGATACACTCTATTTTCGTAACTATTTAATGCCAATAAACCAGACTCAACATAAATACCAACACTTTCTATGGCATCAAGAATTAGATCTGGTGTTAAATCAATAAAGCTAAATTTACTCATACACTTCTTATATAAAATAAAAGCGGGGAACACCCCGCTTTTTGTTAAACTTTACCGCGCTTTAAAAAAGTTACTCGACTGTGATATTTGATTGTCGGGCTCGCCTACCGGCGATAGCACAAAGTTAAATTCTGTCATTGGCGCTTTTAAGTCATACGGATCCATAACCAGTGATAAAGGCACATTGTGCGATTGCCCTGCGTTAACCCTAAACGTTTGTTTACCTATGTACTTAAAGTTATCGAGCCCTTGCACTTTAATTGTAAAGGTTTGCTCATACTGCGCTTTGTTGATCACTTTTAAGGTGTAGGTGTTTTCTACCAACCCTTCAAAATTAACCCTATATAACTGATTACGATCGCGAATAATATCAAATTCCATCGTTTTACGCAGCGCAATATTGGCAACCAAGGCACTGGTTAAAATAACCAGGATCACTATATAACCAATAATTTTTGCCCGCAGTGGGTTGGTTTTATTCTCTGGCGTTTCTAAGTTTCGCTCAGTGGTATAAGAAATAAGTCCGCGTGGATAATTCATTTTATCCATCACCCCATCACATGCATCAATACAAGCGCCACAGTTAATACACTCTGCTTGTAAGCCATTACGTATGTCTATACCGGTTGGGCATACTTGCACGCATAAATTACAGTCAATACAGTCGCCTATTTCTAAATCTTGGTGTGCCACTTTGCGCGAGCGTGGGCCACGGCTTTCACCGCGTTTTTCATCATACGATACTGTATAGGTATCTTTATCAAACATGGCTGACTGAAAACGTGAGTATGGGCAAATATGTAAACACATAATTTCGCGCATCCACCCAGCATTACCGTATGTACAAGCAGCAAAAAAGATAATACTCATTAAGGCATAGCTACCGGCATTAAAGGTAACAAAGTCAGGGAGTAGCTCACGAATAGGGGTAAAGTAACCAACAAATGTAATTGCTGTATATAAAGAAAACAAAATCCAACTGGTGTGCTTAGCGGTTTTGCGCCAAAACTTATCAAAGTCCATTGCTCGTTGGTCGAGCTTTTTACGTTGGTTTGCCGTACCTTCAAACTTTTCTTCAAACCAAATAAAGGTAAAAGTCCACACCGTTTGTGGGCAGGTATAACCACACCACACTCGTCCATAAAATGTAGTGACCAAAAACAAAGCAAACGCGGCCAACATAAAAATAAAGGCGAGTATGGTAAAGTCTTGCGGCCACAGGGTTAAACCAAAAATGTTGTATTTTTGACCTATTAAATCAAATAAAACGGCTTGCTCACCATTAAAATTTATCCAAGGTAGCAGCATAAATGCCAACAGACCTAAAAAGCCAATTCGCTGCCTAAGAAGTTGGTGCAAGCCATTAACAGCACGCACGTAAATACGATTACGTGGATTAAACCGATCCTGTTGCCCGCTAAGATCCGGCTTTTGAATCTTTACTTCAACTGGTATATTTTTTACTTTAATTTGTTTGTCCATCGAAGTTCCTCAACACCGCTTGGAAATAAAAATTCAGCTATATTCAAGGTTTACCTTATAGTGTAATAACGTACTTATTACGTATAATATTTATAACAAGACTTGAATACTTTCAGATATTTCAGAAATATCTAACTGCTGTTAGCTATTATAACAATATTGGCTAAAATTACTGGCATAGATCGCTAATAATTTATTCACTTTAGTTACTTGCTTTTCAAATGCATTTTATTACACTGCAGCATCATTTTATGTTATTTGGATCAAAGTTTACCCAACTATGAAAAAATTTATTATTTTGGTAATAGTAGTCCTCGCCTTTTTCACAGTCGATCACCCTTTGGTGAAAGAACCTCGTGAGCGGTTATTTAACGATGGTATTGACTTTTTAAGTGATGCGAGCAAAGTGAATCGCAGCCCTACTGCCAGTATGGCTAAAAACGAAATTAGTGCGCAGTTAACACTGTCTGAATCTGAGCGTGAGTACACCGAAAAAACATTTACTACCGATGACTCAATAAGATTATTTCACTTACGCTACTGCCGTGAGCGCGACTTAAACCTATATTTTTATGATGAGCGCTTAAACACTGTATGTAAAATAGTATCCGGCTCACTAGAACACATGCGAGGTAAATAATGGACTTTTCTGGATTAAATAAAAAGGCCAGCGACTCATTTCACCAGCAACGTAATATGCTTAAAAAACTCACGCAAGGTAAAACGCTAAAGTGCGAACAATGTAATGGGGTTTTAACACTCGACTTAGCCACCAGCGAGCCGGGCAAAGGGCTGATTAAGTGCAAGCAAGGCTGCACTGATATTATATTAGAGCTAGGCGCTTAAATTTATTTCACGGCTATATTTTAAGCTCAACTCATTACTGCGCCTAAACTACTCTTCCCATCCTTCATCTGTATACAAGCCACTATTAAGTGCGACTATTTCCACTAGCTCTGCAAAGCCTAGCGCAAAGTCGCCCATTAGCTCATATTGCTGCTGGCAAAGTAACTGCTCATCAATACTGTTTTGTAACGCTATTTGGCTAATGGTTTGCCCATCAAGTGCAAAAAAGCTTAATGTGGCTTGAGCACTTTCGAGGGCTTGTTTATATTCTGCCTCTAACGCGGTTGAACTTAATAACTTTTGAGTATATGACGTTGTTGCCGTTACAAAACCTGCGCTCCAATTACTGCAAAATTCGTAATTATATTGTGCTGGTAATTTATAGCCTACTTCAAATACTTGCTCACTAATTTGATGGTATAACGCCATAAATAAAAATAGCATTTCTTCATCTACATTATTAGCTGTATTAGGCAAAATTGCTGCCATCCACTCATGTACGTCTAGAGGCTCAGGAGAGCAAATTACGCCAAATAAATAACCTTGGCTTTGCGTTAGCGTCATCGCTTGAGACTGGGTGTCTAAAAATGTGCTGAGCTGCTTAGCGTGCTGCTCAGTAAATTGGGGTAATTGCATTAAAACTCTTTATATTAAACATTAAAAGTTGAGCGGGTAACGGCCTTGATTATCTGGACGACCTAAAAACTTAACCGCATCATGTACATCTTTTGGCAACGTGGCATCGGGCTTTACATAGCCTGATACTTTAAAGTCAAAATTAGCTTTTAGGGTTGCATCAGCTTCAAGCCCTAAGGTGTTATCTGGGTCGATAAGTATGGCTATGTCGCCCGATTTACAGCTTAGGTTACCACCAAGCGGGCCTATATTAAACCAACCGTTCAAACCTTGTACGTCAATATTAGGGCTCGCTATCTCGCCTTGCAGTGACTCACAATAAGGTGCGCCCGATGTATACTCTGCCAATTCCAAGATCACACGACCTTTAGCGGTTACAGGTAACGGAAGTTGTATGCGTTGCATCGCTCTTTCAACTGTTGAGCGCACTAATCCATTGGTTACTTTCACTTGCTTATTAAATAAACCAAAGCTCACATCTGCATAACCCGATATATCACTGTGCTCACGTGGGTCACCAAATTTTACATTGGCATTTAACTTACCGGTAAATAATGCCCACCCTGCAACATCCCAACGCACATTATTTAATTGCTCACCTTGGTAGCGCACTTGCATCATTTGCCCTTGCCAAATAGTGCCAACACTTTGCCCTACTTCAAGTTGCTTAGGAAAATAAGGTTTTGCTAGGTCAATGGCCACCGCTGCAGGTAACTTAATAATACAAAACACAATAAAACTAAGTAAAAATACAATGGATAAGGTTATTATTTTTTTCATTCATTACTTCTCTAATAGCAAACGGCTAACACGTACATAGCCCGACTCATCGTCACGGCTCAAATCTAAATTTTCGACCCGTAGACCATGTTGATTGACCAGTTCATCAAGCCACAGTATTAATTGATTAAACTCTACTGAGTCGAGCGTTAAACGTAGCGAGTTATTACTTGGCTGCATTTTACTAATATTTATTTTATAGCGTCCGCGGGTGGCGTTAACTATTTGGCTAATGTTTTGACTATTAACCACTTGTGTATTACCAGCGGCCTTGAGCTTTACAATACTTTCGTCAACCCACACTAGTAGCTCTTGCTGTTTTAATTGCGATTGCTCAGCACTTGCTATTGCATTATTTAAGGGTCTAAAAATGCCCATCACTAAAATAAACACAATAAAAATACCACTCGCAACGATTATTAACTGCTGCTCTTGCTCTTTTAGTGAGCGCCAATGTTTAATTAACTGCTGCTTCATACTGCACCTCGCAGTTTAATTTCGCCAACCACAAAGTCACCATCGTTACTTAACGAGCCTTGATCAACCGTTAACCCTTGCTGTTCAAGTATGGCTTTAACTTTACCAAAGGTTTGAAAGTCTTTTGCGCGTGCTCTCATACGTAATTCATTACGTTTTTTGTCATAACGCAGTGTTTCAGGGGTAAAATTACTTACCTGCGAAAACACCCCCACTAATTCTGTGGTTAACTCTAAAAATCCAGCGTCGCTGGTATCTTGTATTTTTGCCAGTGCACCTTTAATTTGGTTTTTAATAAGGTGTGGGCGAACCTTAGTTCCCGGAAATGCCTTTTGGTAGCGCTCAATTACCTGTGCTTTAGCAAGTTCTAACTGGGTATTTAGCTGATGCAACTCTATAGCTTTAATCGTAATACTCGCTACTAAGGCAACGCTGGTAATAATGGCAGCACTTTTCCAGTACCCCCACCATAAGGTGCTTTTCTTTTTAAGCTGATACATACCTTGGCGAAGATTAAACTTAGTATGCTCTAGTTGCTTAGCAAATAAGGCCAGCGGTAGGTCGTAATCACTGGTTTGAGCCTGTAAGTTTACCGTTTCAGGAAACTGAGTCGCCGGACTAAAATGCTTTACATCTGGATTACCCATTGCTGTTAAGTAACCATTTAACCAGCTCGTCTCTACTGCACTTATACGCCATGGGCCTTGTTTAAATAACCACTGATTATTAAGTGCTATTGCCGTTACTGTGTCCTCATCTGCTGGGGGTAATAACAAAGCATCGGGTAATATTTTATATACCGATAAATTATGCTCTGCAAATAGCGCTAGCCACGCCTCAAACCATTCGCGGTCGGTCATAGCAACACGAACAGCATGCTGCTCGCCAATCATCACTGGCTCACCTACAGCAATAAATAGCTCATCTATATCGCACGCTATATCTTCTTCGAGCATATAAGGCAAAGCTTGCTCTAACTTACGATTCCATTTAGTCGGTAGCATTACCGTTTTTAATTGCACTTGGTCACAAGGCAATAATACAACGACTTCGCGCCCTAGCGATTTTTCGCTCAGTTCGTTTAAATAACTGGCATTAACTAGCTCACCACTGGCTATTATTTGTTGTTCTTGTGGTGAGTATATTAACCAATTAAGTAACTCTTGTTCGGTTTGACCCGTGCGGATCAACAGTATTTCTGTCACTGTACGCCTCCAAATTTTCGCGCCAGTATCGTTACGTCGCCGTCTTTGGCGTGCAGTAATGTGGTCATCGAAAAACGCAGATCAACAAAGTTTGCCTGCGTTTGTAATTTAAAATATTCGCTATTAATACTAAACAATTTTTCTACCGTTTTGACGTTTTGCCCGCCTTGCTGCTGAACTTGTTCAAAAAAGGCAGCTTTACTTTCAAAGCCTGCATCTGGGCGAGCAGCAATCACAGCTTCAGCACCCGATACACTTAGCTCATCTATAAGGGTACTTAAAATGAGTGCTTGCTCTGCTGCTAAGGTATTCACATTAATAGACAATAAAGTGCTACCAGGTATTACACAAACATAAGGCAGCACTTTTTCCATTACTAATGGGTTAAAACCTTTAACCAAACGCAGCTCTGAGGTTGATGCAAATAAGCTATTGGCGGTCATGTACGGAAATTGACGCGACAAGTATTCCCCTTCTTCTGCTCCTGAACGGTATGTAATGCTGTTTTCGTCTAGCCAATCAAACACACTGTCAGCCATGGTTTCCTCTGACTCTTGTGCCGGTAAATCTTCAATATTTTCAAGTAATGCGAACAAGGCCTTGTGCGCTGGATTGGTTTTGCTAGCACTATTTAAATCTGGTTCTACGGCTATAGCATTTAAGTTTAAACATGCTTGTAAATCCGTTATTTTTCCGCTTAGTGTGCCGTTATCAACTGGGTAAGGTATATCGCCTTGCTGCGCCCATATTTGATCTAATGTGGTTTTGTCAGGATCGTCTCTTTTGCTTTTAATCAGCGCTTTTATGGCAAGCTCTTCTGCACCATAGGCATACCACTTAGCTTGTTGATGACCCTGTAAGTTAGTACTTTTTTGCACTTGCACCATTAAGTTAGCACTCATTTCTACGGCTAAAATGGCCGCTAATGCAACAATAAACAGCACAATAACAAGTGCGGCTCCACGAGAAGAACGCAGCCCCATTACTGCCCACCTTCTTGCGGGTTACCTTCATCGGCCAGTGCATCATCAGTTGATGGGCTCGATGGTAGAATTTCTTTACCTTGTCCTGGCACTAAAAATACTCGCCTAATTGGCTCTGCCTCTATTTGTTGCAGCGTAACAGCGACCGCTTTGGGGAGCGCTTTAATTTGCCACTTAGCTTGCCATTCGTTTTTATCGTCTAAAAATTCAAACTTTAGCTCTTCAATGTTTTTTAAAACAACCTGTACACGCGGCTCCATATTGTCAAGCTGATCAACATATACCCGGTACACTCGCTCCAAGTTGTCGTTTATTACGCGATAACCCACAGCTTGTAATTCTGAGCGTGGTAATAAATTAATTGGATTTATCCAGCCGTCGCGCACAAAGCCAATGCCATCATATTGGCTATCTAAAACATAGCGTCCGGCTAGCAAATACTGCTCTTGCACATCGCCTGCTTCATTGCGTACAGCACGTTTGGTCATTTGACTAAAATCTTGATCCATTAACCTAAAGGTGGTTTGCAAACCATTTAGCTCGGCTATTTTATCATCCGAAGCCTCTTTGGCGCGGGTAGTGGTATCTAGTATTTGGTGCGTGGCCATAATAACAAAGCCTAAAATCCCCAAGGCTACCATCACTTCAAGTAAGGTAAATCCGCGTTGCTTCACTTATTTTTTGCCTTTATTTAAATAAGTTGCCAGCTCATATATTGAGTGTTCGTATTTTTCATCACTAAATATATTAATGGTTAATTTTACAAAGTCTTTATCTGCGGTTTTACCTATATCTTGGCGCCAAAACCATTCAACACCCGCCATAACTTCACTACCGCGCACGCCGTCTTTCCCTTCCCATTGTTCGCCTTTGGTACGCTGCTCTACCATAATGTTTTCGGCAACCCATGAGGCGTAAGTTTGCTCTTCTATGCTAGATAGATGATGAATGTGCTCACTGGTTGCTTGCATTGCTGCAATACCTGCCATAGCACAAATACTCAATGCCACTAGCACTTCAAGTAAAGTAAAACCTTTATTATACTGGCGCATTATTCGGGCTCTCGGCGTAAATTCACTGGCGCAGTAAACTCGCCTTCAATAAAGTAAACCGGCTCGCTTTGCTCTTTTAATTCGAGTGTTAATTGAAATGCACTTACTTCTCCCGAAGATAGTATTAGCACTTGCGGAATTTTAAACTTTTTAAGCTCCAATAAGCTGTCTTCGTCTCCGCTCATTAGCTCACGCCAATTTGCTTGCTCGAGTAAGTTATCTTGCGCCCAAGCTAAGTCGTCTAGGTTAAGCGCTAGTTTAAAGCGTGGATCAAATTCAACCGGCTCAAATAATGCTTCTCTGACAAAGCTTACCCACTTTTCACCATCAAAAACTAAAAACTCAAATACGTTGTTGTCTATATGAAAACCCAATTCAACTTGGTTTAAAATAGCAAATTCTGATGCCATATTAATGGTGGTATGCAGCCTAAGCGCTTGAGTATCTAACTCATCCTCAGCGCCGCCTTCTAAGCTATATACCACCATTTTTGTGGCAAAAGCGATGATCACTAATACCACTAAAATTTCGATTAAACTAAAGCCGCGGCTTTTTGCACGCAATCTCTCAGAGCTTACTTGCATAGTAAGCCCTGGATATTAGTATATAAATACACTGCGCGATTGATGGCCATTACTGTTTTTCTTCATCCCAGTTACCAATGTCGTCATCGGTGCCTGCTTGGCCATCTGGACCTAAAGAAAAAATATCAAATTTACCAATTTCTCCTGGGCTAATTAACTGATAAGTATTGCCCCACGGATCCTCTGGTAATTTACTAATAAAGCCACCATCTGGAAAACGTTTTGGTATTGGCTCTATGCTGGTTTTATTAACCAATGCTTCTAGGCCTTGCTCGGTACTTGGGTAGCTTTTATTTTTAAGTTTGTAAAGGCTCATTGCATCTTCAAGCTGCTGAATATCTAAGTGTGCTTTGTCGATAGCGGCCTCTTCTTGTTGACCCATAATATTAGGTGCCACAATTGACATGATCATGCCAATGATAACCAGTACGACCATCACTTCTAGCAAAGAAAAACCTGATTGTTTATTCACGTAATTACCTCATTATTCTAAAAACACTAAACAATGGTTTATTAAACCATTAATTTACTTTTAAGTTAAAGCCCTACAGCTTTATTCATTGCCATAATTGGCTGTAAAATTGCCATTACTATAAATAATACAATAACCGCCATTAAAGCGATCATTGCGGGTTCTAATAGTTTTAGCGATACATTAACCATACTTTCAAATTCGCGATCTTGGTTATTAGCTGCGCGTTCTAACATTTGCTCCAGCTCGCCAGATTTTTCACCGCTGGCTATCATATGTAGCATCATTGGCGGAAACAATTTAGTTTGCTGTAAGGCCGCTCTTAAACTTGCCCCTTCACTTACCCTATCGGCTGCATCGGCAACAGCTTTTTTAATTTTTTCGTTGATCAGCACTCCACCCGCAATACGCATACCTTCAAGTAGCGGTACCGAGCTTGATGATAAAATACTTAAAGTTCGGGCAAAACGAGCGGTATTAATACCTCTAGCTACTTTACCAATACCGGGCATATGCAATATTTTATCATCCCACCAAAAACGAATTTTAGGCTGTTTTAAAGCATGCTTAATCCCTATCGCTAGGGCCGTTATTACAATTAAACTAATAAACCAATAATTTTGTACAAAATGACTTCCCGCCATTACCCACTCAGTGGTCCAAGGGAGTACTTGCTTGGTTTTCTCAAACGTTTTAAGTATTTTAGGTACTACAGTACCTAATAAAACCGACACAATTGCAATAGCAAACACCACTAAAATAATGGGGTACACCATAGCTTGCGTTATTTGACTGCGCATATATTGGCGCTGTTCGGTGTAATCGGCAAGCCGGTTTAGTACTTGGTCTAAATGCCCTGACTTTTCGCCTGCGGCAACCATAGCGCGGTATAAATCGTCAAACACATGCGGAAACTCACTCATACCGTCGGCAAGGGTATACCCTTCCACTACTTTTGAGCGAACCGACATCAGCATGCGTTTTAAACGTGGTTTTTCACATTGCTCAGCCACAGCCATTACCGCACCCTCAACTGGCAGAGCCGATTGAATGAGTGTTGCTAACTGGCGAGTTATAAGCGCCAAATCTGAGGTTGATATAGTAGGTTTAAACAAACCGCCAAGTAATGACGTTTTTTGGCCTTTAACCTGTTTATCACTTTGCGCCGCGGGTACAACTTCGAGCGGCGTTAATTTTTGATCGCGTAATATTTGGCGAATTTGTTTTGCTGTATCCGCTTCTAAAATGCCTTTTTTTTCTTTGCCTCGGCCATCTAAGGCACGGTATTCAAACGCTGCCATTATTAGCCTTCCTCACGGGTAACACGCAATACTTCTTCAAGTGTTGTTTTACCTGCAAGTACACGGCTACAGCCATCTTGACGAATACTTGGACTGAGCTTGCGAATGTATTTTTCAACGCTTTGCTCGCCCTTACCATTGTGGATCATTTCACGAATGGTTTCGTCCACCACTAATAACTCATGAATACCAGTACGGCCTTTATAACCATTAAAGTTACATGCTTCACACCCTACTGCACGGTGTATAGTTGGTTTACTTTCAAACGGTACGCCTAATAACTGGCACTCGCGCTCATCGGCTACATGTTCTTTTTTACAATTTTTACACAGTGTACGTACTAGTCGCTGCGATAACACACCGAGTAACGACGATGAAAGTAAAAATGGCTCCACTCCCATATCTTCCATACGAGTAATAGCGCCAGAAGCAGTATTTGTATGCAACGTAGACATTACCAAGTGACCGGTTAATGATGCTTGCACACCTATTTGAGCGGTTTCTAGGTCACGTATTTCACCTACCATCACTACATCGGGATCTTGACGTAAAATAGCCCGTAAGCCACGCGCAAAGGTCATACCTACTTTAGTATTTACTTGCGTTTGGCCAATGCCCGGTATTTCGTATTCAATGGGGTCTTCAACCGTTAAAATATTACGATCGCGAGAGTTTATTTGACTCATACCTGCGTACAAGGTGGTACTTTTACCAGAGCCTGTAGGCCCGGTTACTAAAATAATGCCATGAGGTTTACTAATTAAATTTGCAAACAATTCACGGTTTTGTGCGGTCATACCTAAATCTTCAAGATTTAAGTGCGCGTTATTTTTATCCAGTAAACGCAGCACAACACGCTCACCAAAACTCGATGGCATGGTTGATACCCGTACATCAACTGCACGCCCTGCAATACGCAAACTAATACGGCCATCTTGTGGTATACGTTTTTCGGCAATATCGAGCTTAGCCATTACCTTAATTCGCGATACCAGCAAGGATGCTAATTTACGATTAGGTTTAAGTACCTCTTTTAATACACCATCAACCCTAAAGCGAATAACCAGTTCTTGCTCAAAGGTTTCAATATGAATATCAGACGCCCCCTCTTTAATTGCCTCACTGAGCATCGCATTTATAAGTTTAATAATTGGCGCATCATCATCGCCTGCCAATAAATCTTCGGTTTGTGGCAATTCGTCTACTAATGAAAACAAGTCAACTTCGTTGCCAATGTCTTCCATCATTTGTTGCGTTTCAGAACTATCTCGCTGATACGAAGCCTCTAGCAGTAACTCAAACTTGTCATCAGCAAGCTGCTCAAGCGTAAAACCATGCCCTGCAATACGGCGTACTTCTAACAGTACGTCAATATCAAGTTCGCCACGGTAATACACTATGCGCTGCTCTTTATTTTTACTCAGCAGTACACCGGCTCGCCGTGCGTATGAAAAAGGCAAACGTTTAGCGGGCAACTCAACTAAGTCGTCACTGGTTAATAGCTCGTCCGGATGATGCGGATTAGGATGAACCACATCTTGATTTATCTCTGCAATCGCCTTAGTCATCTTTACGCTCTTGTGCATTTTGTTTGCGTAAATGCTCTTCATACGTAGGTGGCAGTATTAGCTCATCATTCCACTCGGGTAAAATAGGCGTGTCGGTTCTTGGCATTAACTCTATACCATCTTCGCGCTGCTTAAATTGCTCGCCACGAATAAAGTTATATTTATTAAAGCTCAACTTATTCATGCTAATTCCGTCGCGAATAATAGTCGGGCGAATAAATACAATCAGGTTACGCTTACGTCGTGTGGTATTAGTTGATTTAAATAAGTGACCTAAAATAGGAATGTCGCCTAGTAGTGGCACCTTAGATACACTCTCTTGTACGTCTTCATCTATTAAGCCGCCAAGCACCACCATACCGCCATCATCAGCCATTACCGTGGTTTTAATTGAACGCTTATTAACTGAAATATCAACAGCAGTAGCACCACTTACACTCGACACTTCTTGTTCAATGGTTAACTGCACAGCAGAGCCGTCGTTAATTTGCGGGGTTACTTTAAGCTTTATACCCACTTCTTGGCGTTCAACTGTTTGAAATGGGTTGGTGTTATTACTCCCGGTTTGCGAGCCAGTAATTATAGGCACTTCTTGACCGACCAAAATAGACGCTTCTTCATTATCCATAGTAGTAATAGAGGGGGTCGCCAAAATGTTTGAGTTACTATCGGTCGAAACGGCTTGAACAATTGCGCCCCAATCATTTTTTATCACCCCCATGGCTAAGCCGTTAATGCCACCGAGTAATGATGCTAATGGGCCGTAATCACCCTTAGTAGTTTCATCAACCTGAGTAATTGTGCCGCTTTCGGTACCAATTATATTTTTAGATACGGTAGTATCGCGTGCTTGCTCAGCCGCTACAGCTAACGCACCAACCGGTACAGTTGTGCCATTATTAAACTGCAGCATACCGCCTTGCTCAGAAATCCACTGCAAACCAAAGTTAATACCGTCGCCTTCCATTACCTCAATTATAATTGCTTCAACCAATACTTGCGCACGGCGAATATCTAAACGCTTAATAACTGACTCAAGCGAGCGCATGGTATCGGGTTGTGCTGTAATAATTAATGAGTTTGAATCGGGGTGGGCTTCTATGCTGGTTTCGTTGTTACTGCGAGTACGTGTTTTGGTTGCGCTGCCGCCTTGAGTGTCATCTGTTAGCGACTTACTAACACCTTGCAATACTTTAACTAAATCTTCTGCTTTTGCGTAATTTAGATAAAATACTTTAGTGTTCCCTTGGCTTTCAAGCTCACCGTCTAAGCGCTTAATAAGCTCAATAGCACGGGTGCGTGCTTGGCCTTCGCCACTAACAATAACGCTGTTAGTACGGCCATCGGCAACCACTTTAGGTATTAAAAACTCTGGAATACTGCCTTTTCCGCTGTCTTTATAAATATTATCAACTACAGATACCACATCATCTGCGGTAGCAAATTTAAGCTTTACAATATCAACACGCTTATCGCCCGCTTGATCAACCGAGCGTATTATTTCAACTAAGCGGTTTACCGATGCAGCATGCCCGGTAAGCATCATTACGTTTGCGGCATTAAAGTTAGCAACATGGCCGCCATCTTTTTGGTCGCTAAATTGACGAACCAAAGGACCTAGCTCTTGCACGCTTACATTTTTAACCCGTACAACTCGGGTAATCATCATATCGCCGCTGGCTTCACTGCCATCTGTAATTAGCGGTACGTTTGATTTTTTAGCATCCGAGCTTTTTTCAATTTTTATTATATTATTGTCCATTTCAATGGCTGAATAGCCATAAACTTCTAATACATTTAAAAAGAATTGATAATAAAGCGCTTCGCCCATTAACTCATAACTACGCACATTTACTTTGCCACGTACGTTAGGGTCAATAATTATTGTTTTATTAAGATTTTTACCAACAATATTAATAAACTCATTAATATCAGTGCCTTTAAAGTTAGCAGCGTATTCAACTGCAGCAACAGAAAACGAAATGCTTGCTGCTAGAAAAAGTGCTGCGTACTTAGCTAACCCTTTTTTAATTTTTGTGAGGTGTAGCGCCTGAACCATTATATTAAAACTCCAATGCTAAGTTATTGCAGACTAAATTGTACGTCTATTTGCTGGTTATCACGTTCAATAGTGATAGTGGCATCTGTACTGTTACGCAGCTCATTAATGGCTGCCATGGCCTGTTTTAAATCTGTTAGTTGATAGCCATTAATTGCAACAGCTAAATCGTTATTTTGTAATCCCATCTGCTTAAATAGCTCAGGCTCTTTACCTGGACTCAAGCGATAACCAATAAGTTCCCCATCGCTCATCGCTTGTGACACGCGAATATAGTCAAATAACTTACCGGGCTCTTCGAGCAACTCTTCACGGGTTTCGATTAAAGCCTGCTTAATGTTTGGATCGGCAGTTACATCTATTTGTTGCTCACTTGGGGCAGGCCCTAATTGTGGGCCCATTTCAGCTTCATCACGTGCAGCTAAAACCGGCATAGATACTGTTTTTGTAAAGTCGAGACCATCCAACATTAATGTTTCAAATCGTCCGTTTACCGTTAAAATAACGCGGTCGGGTAATATCTGCGCTAGTTTAGCTCGCGTCCCTTGCACTGCTTCATCTACTAGGTAGGTTTCTTGCTTGCCTTGTGACTCTATAATAGCGAGCCCCGCTTTATCGTCGTTACTTACTGCAACAATACCAGTAAGATTAATACTTAAGCGCGTTTCAGGGGCATCATTTACAACTTTTGCAGCGTGATCATCGCTCTTGCTTTTAACAATTACTTTACCAAATATAAATTGCTCAATTATATGTTGAGAATAATTGTTACTTGCTGCAGTTGAATGTTGTCCGTAGTAGATTGGCGTGAGTGGTGACACAATAGGATTTGGCCACATAAGCCAAACGAGTTTAGACGATAAAAAAGCAATATAAACAACAACTAATAATGTAACAACCGCACTCAATTTGGCATGCGGTAAACGGCTTATAAAATGTTTAAATTGTTGAACTTGCTGTTCCATAAATAGTATTCTTATTTTAGTTTTTACCTAATCGCTATGCATAGTACCTTTTCATTTTTCATTCAACAAGCATGCTAATATTAAACTTTGTAAACAGATTGATTTTAATTTAGCCGCTGCATAAAAACAACTGTTGTAGTAATCCTTCATCGCAAATAGCTTTTATGGTAAATTTTAAAATCTAGGCAAACACTTATTAAAGGTGCTTTATGGCTAAAAAAAGTAATGCTAACCCTAATTTAGAACATAAAGATGAGCTAAAAATTAGATTAGACAAATGGTTATGGGCGGCACGATTTTATAAAACACGTGCTGCGGCTCGCGAAATGGTACAAGGCGGAAAAGTGCATTATAATGGCCAGCGTACCAAAGCAGGTAAAATAGTAGAAATAGGCGCAACTATAAAATTAGCCCAAGGGGTAGATGAAAAAATAGTAACTGTGCTCAAAATACTTGAAAAACGCCAAAGCGCCCCCATTGCACAGACCTTGTATCAAGAATCTGATGCTAGTATTGCTAAACGCGAAGAAAATTCTATCGCGCGCAAAAATAACAGCCTTTTTGCACCTCATCCGGATAAAAAACCGGATAAGAAGCAAAGACGCGAACTTTTAAAATTGAAATTAAGTTAGGTATAGTCGCTCATGCAACAAGATTTACTCCACCGTTATTTATTCGACAATCTCGATGTTCGTGGCGAACTCGTACAAATTGAGAATGCCTACAACGAAATGATCGCCAATCATAATTACCCTGATGCAGTTAAAGCATTATTGGGTGAACTGCTTGTTGCGACCTGTTTATTAACAGCCACCTTAAAATTTGAAGGCGAAATAGCGGTTCAACTACAAGGTGATGGGCCGGTTAAATACGCGGTAATTAATGGCGACGATAAACAAAACATGCGTGGTATAGCTCGCTTACAAAGTGAAGTAACAGGTAGCACAGTAAAAGAGTTGATAGGCCAAGGCTATATGGTTATTACTATTACGCCAACTAAAGGGGAGCGCTATCAAGGTATAGTGCCTTTAGAGCATGAAACCTTAAGTGAATGTATAGAGGCTTACTTTGAGCAATCAGAGCAATTAAAAACGCGTCTTTGGTTTGCAACCGATACAACCGAGGGAAATGCCAAAGCTTGTGGTTTATTTTTACAAGTTTTACCCGTTGATAAACAAAAATCTATTGAAGACTTTGCCCACTTAGAAGCTCTTAGCCATACCATTAAAGATGAAGAACTATTAGAGCTTGATGCTAACACCGTCCTAACTCGTCTGTACCACGAAGATAACCCGCGTGTGTTTGAGCCACAAAGCATTCAATTTAAGTGTGGTTGTACCCGCGAAAAAACCATGACTGCATTAGTTAATATTGGCCAACAAGCGCTACTTGATGATGTTGCTGAGCATGGCGAAATCAAAATTAGCTGCCATTACTGTCTAAAAGATTATCTTTTTGATGAGCAAGATGTGAAAAACATTTTTAACTAATCACGCATTAAATCTAAATTATAAAAAAGTCACATGCTATGCGGCTTTTTTTATAATTTTAAAATGACACCGGTATCATAAAAATAGCCGTTTTTATGATACCGGTGTCATTGAAATTATTCATGTTTTTTACCCAATATATGTGTTTTTAACACCTTCATAAGCTCGAATATCCTTAGCTCATCTGTTACTATAATCGCAGCTTAAAGGTTAACAAGACCCAGGCTATCCCGTTCAATCTCACACAATTTAGGTATAAACATGACTTCAAGCGCTACTCGTTTTGTCGATCTAACTGCAGCTGAACTTGTCGAACACGCGATCCGTCGTGGCGAGGGTACTTTAGCAGCCAATGGTGCTTTTGTAGCAAATACTGGTCATCGCACCGGTCGTTCTCCAAAAGATCGCTTTATTGTTCAAGAATCTAGTACTGAAAACGAAATCCAATGGGGCAACGTAAATCGCCCATTCGACGCAGATAAGTTTGATGCTTTGTGGGCACGCGTAGAAGCGTATGTACAAAGTAATGATCACTTCATCTCTCACCTTGAAGTAGGCGCTGATCCAGAGCACTATCTACCTGTTGTTGTTACTACAGAAACTGCATGGCATCATATTTTTGCTAAAAATATGTTTATTCAACCTAAATCTTACAACTCATCTGACGTACCTCAGTGGCAAGTAATGAACGTTCCTTCATTTGTATGTGAGCCTGAGCGCGATGGCACAAACAGTGACGGTACGGTACTCATTAACTTTGCACAACGTAAAGTATTACTTGCTGGCATGCGTTATGCCGGTGAAATGAAAAAATCAATGTTCTCTGTACAGAACTTCCTACTTCCAGCGAAAGGTGTATTACCAATGCACTGCTCTGCAAACGTAGGTGAAGCAGGCGATACCGCTTTATTCTTTGGCTTATCTGGTACAGGTAAAACAACACTTTCAGCAGATCCAACTCGCTTTTTAATTGGCGATGACGAACATGGCTGGGCACCTGGTAGTGTGTTTAACATTGAAGGCGGCTGTTACGCTAAATGTATCGACCTATCACAAAAAAATGAACCTGTTATTTGGGATGCGATCCGCTTTGGTACTATTTTAGAAAACGTAGTGCTTGATGAAAATCGTGTACCTGATTTTAACGATACTAGCCTTACACAAAATAGCCGTGCTGCGTACCCTCTTGAGCACGTTGAAAAACGTAAAGTAGAAAACCGCGCAGGCGAGCCAAAAGCAGTGGTATTTTTAACGTGTGACGTAAGTGGTGTACTTCCTCCAGTATCAATATTGACTGAAGAAGCGGCAGCATTTCACTTCTTAAGTGGCTACACTGCAAAAGTAGGCTCTACTGAGATTGGTTCTACAAGCGATATTGAGTCAACATTCTCAACTTGTTTTGGCGCACCATTCTTCCCACGTCCAGCAGGTGTTTATGCTGAGCTTCTAATGAAGCGTGTACGTGAGTTTGGCGCTAAAGTATACCTAGTTAACACAGGTTGGACTGGCGGCCCTTACGGTACTGGTAAGCGTTTTGATATTCCAACTACACGTGCTGTAGTAGATGCTATTGTATCGGGTAAATTAGCTGGCGTAGAAACTCAACACATTGATGTTTTAAACCTAGACGTACCGGTAGCCGTTCCAGGTGTAGACAGCAACTTACTTAACCCAATTAATACCTGGGAAGACAAAGCTAAGTATGCTGAATATGCAGCTAAACTTGCAGCCGATTTCACTGAAAACTTCACTAAATATGACGTATCAGACGAAATTAAAAATGCAGGACCTAAAGCATAATAGCTTTAACCTCGCATAACAAACGCCAGCTTAACGCTGGCGTTTTTGATCCCAGCCATAAATATAAATGACCAAAGTTAAAATAGAGTATTAGCCAACCAATCAAGCCTAAGTGACTTAATGTAGCAAAGGTAATAACAGGACTTTAATTTAGCACTACAGCCCAGCCTTACTTCTTACAATGCCAATACAGTACACAGTATCAATCACAGCGACAAAACACCACTTAGCTACCCCACCGTAAGCCTGCCTAAATAGCCCCTCTTAAAATCACTAAGCACTCTTTTTATAGCTAGGTTCTGAAAGGTTTACTTTATATCAGGCATTAAAAAACCGAGCATAAGCTCGGTTTTTTTAGTACTAATTAGCTAGGCTAATTATTACGCTACGATGTTTGCAACAACGCCAGCGCCTACAGTACGACCACCTTCACGGATAGCGAAACGAAGACCTTCGTCCATCGCGATTGGCGCGATTAGAGTAACTGTCATCTTAACGTTATCACCTGGCATTACCATTTCTACGCCTTCTGGTAACTGTACGTCACCAGTTACGTCAGTTGTACGGAAGTAGAACTGTGGACGGTAACCTTTGAAGAATGGAGTATGACGACCACCTTCATCTTTTGAAAGTACGTATACTTCTGATTCAAAAGTAGTGTGTGGCTTGATTGAACCAGGCTTAGCTAGTACTTGACCACGTTCAACGTCTTCACGCTTAGTACCACGTAAAAGTGCACCAATGTTCTCACCAGCACGACCTTCGTCAAGCAGTTTACGGAACATTTCAACACCAGTACAGATTGACTTAGTTGTATCACGGATACCAACAATTTCAATCTCGTCGTTGATGCGGATAATACCAGCTTCAACACGACCAGTTACAACAGTACCACGGCCTTGGATTGAGAAAACGTCTTCGATAGGCATGATGAATGCTTTATCGATGTCACGCTCTGGCTCTGGAATGTAAGAATCAAGTGCGTTTGCAAGCTCAACAATCTTATCTTCCCACTCTTTCTCGCCTTCAAGCGCTTTAAGTGCTGAACCTTGAATTAGTGGTAAGTCATCACCTGGGAAATCGTATTCTGAAAGAAGTTCACGAACTTCCATTTCTACTAGCTCAAGTAGCTCTTCGTCATCAACCATGTCACATTTGTTCATGAACACGATGATGTAAGGAACGCCAACTTGACGAGAAAGTAGGATGTGCTCACGCGTTTGTGGCATAGGGCCATCAGTCGCAGCAACTACTAAGATAGCGCCATCCATTTGAGCAGCACCAGTGATCATGTTTTTAACATAATCGGCGTGACCAGGACAATCTACGTGTGCGTAGTGACGTGTAGGTGTATCGTATTCAACGTGAGACGTTGAAATAGTGATACCACGTTCGCGCTCTTCTGGAGCGTTATCGATTGATGCGAAATCTTTAGCAACACCGCCGTATACTTTTGCAAGTACGTTAGTGATTGCTGCAGTTAGTGTAGTTTTACCGTGGTCAACGTGGCCGATTGTACCTACGTTTACATGCGGTTTTACGCGTTCAAACTTTGCTTTTGCCATCTTAAAAAATTCCTATAAAGAAATTAAAGTCTAACTCACTATTGAGTTAAACAAGCTAAAAATCATATTACAGCGCGAGCTGAAATTATTGTCTCTGCAACATGTTTCGATGCTTCGGCGTACTTCAAAAACTCCATAGAGTATGAAGCACGACCCTGTGTTGCAGATCGTAAGTCAGTAGCATAACCAAACATTTCAGAAAGGGGAACCTGTGCATTAATTTGCTTCAGTCCACCTAATGCATCTTCCATGCCTTCGATCATGCCGCGGCGACGGTTTAAGTCACCAACTACATCACCCATGTTTGCTTCAGGAGTGAGTACTTCAACCTTCATTACTGGCTCTAAAAGTACCGGGCTCGCTTGCAGCGCGCCTTGCTTCATTGCCAATGAACCTGCTATTTTAAATGCCATTTCATTCGAGTCTACATCATGGAATGAACCATCATATAAAGTCGCTTTAACGCCAAGTAATGGGTAGCCTGCCAGCACACCTTGAGACATTTGCTCTTGGATGCCTTTGTCTACCGCAGGGACGTATTCTTTGGGAATAGAACCACCTACAGTTTCGTTAACGAACTCGTAAATTGGTGCTTCGTCATCCGTAATATCCATCGGTTCAAGTTTAAGCCAGACGTGACCATATTGACCACGACCACCTGATTGACGTATAAACTTACCTTCAACTTTAACAGTTGAACGGATAGCTTCTCGGTATGCAACCTGCGGCTTACCAACGTTACATTCAACACTGAATTCACGTTTCATACGTTCGACGAGGATATCGAGGTGAAGTTCACCCATGCCAGATATTATAATCTGACCCGATTCTTCGTCGGTTTGTACACGAAAAGATGGATCTTCAGCCGCTAGTTTACCCAGCGCGATCCCCATCTTATCTTGGTCAGCGATTGTGCGAGGCTCAACCGCAACAGAGATTACTGGTTCAGGAAATTCCATACGCTCAAGCGTAATAATGGATTTCGGATCACACAGTGTTTCACCTGTTGTTACGTCTTTGAGACCAATAGCCGCCGCGATGTCGCCTGCGAAGACTTCTTTGATCTCTTCACGTGAGTTTGAATGCATCTGTACGATACGACCAAGACGCTCACGCTTACTTTTAACTGGGTTGTATACCGCGTCACCCTGTTTAACTGTACCAGAGTAAACACGGAAAAAAGTTAAGGTGCCAACAAACGGGTCCGTTGCAATTTTAAATGCAAGTGCAGCAAACGGCGCTTTATCATCAGCAGGACGCTCTTCTTCGGTACCATCTTCTAGGATACCTTGAATTTGTTTCACTTGCGTTGGGGCAGGCATGTATTCAACAACGCAATCAAGCACCGCTTGAACACCTTTGTTTTTAAATGCGCTACCACACGTCATAGGAACAATGTCGTTTGCTAATGTACGTTGGCGTAAAGCTTCTTTTATTTCGGCTTCACTTAACTCTTCACCCTCTAAGTATTTATCCATTAGTTCTTCAGTAGCTTCTGCAGCACTTTCAACTAAATGAGAGCGCCATTCATCGGCTAATTCCTGAAGTTCTGCCGGTATTGCCTCATAAGTGAAAGTCATTCCCTGGTCCGCTTCGTTCCAGTTAATAGCTTTCATCTTGATTAGGTCAATAACACCTTTAAAGCCGTCTTCAGCGCCTATTGGCAACTGAATTGGAACAGGCGTTGCTCCAAGACGAGATTTCACCTGGTCAACAACTGCAAAGAAGTCAGCGCCTGTGCGATCCATTTTGTTTACGAAGATCATTCTTGGAACTTCGTATTTGTTCGCTTGACGCCAAACTGTCTCAGTTTGCGGCTGTACACCAGATGAAGCACAAAGAACAACTACCGCACCATCTAATACGCGTAAAGAACGCTCTACTTCGATAGTGAAATCAACGTGTCCTGGAGTATCAATAATATTGATACGATGAGCGTCAAATTGAGCGTCCATCCCTTTCCAGAAACACGTAGTTGCAGCAGAAGTGATTGTGATACCACGCTCTTGTTCCTGCTCCATCCAGTCCATAGTTGCAGCACCATCATGCGTTTCACCGATCTTATGAGAAAGACCCGTGTAAAACAGAATACGTTCTGTTGTGGTGGTTTTGCCTGCATCTACGTGAGCACAAATACCGATATTACGATAGCGCTCAAGTGGAGTTGTACGTGCCATAAAATCCTCTTAAAGGTTAAGGGCAGATTACCAACGGTAATGAGCGAATGCTTTATTCGCTTCAGCCATACGGTGAACGTCTTCACGTTTCTTAACCGCAGTGCCTTTGTTGTCAGCAGCGTCAACGATTTCTTGAGCTAAACGTAAGCCCATAGATTTTTCGCCACGCTTACGAGCAGCGTCTACTAACCAACGCATACCTAATGCGTTACGACGAACTGGACGTACTTCAACTGGTACTTGGTAAGTTGAACCACCAACACGGCGAGATTTAACTTCTACCTGTGGGCGGATATTATCAAGTGCCGTTTCAAAGATTTCTAGGTGCGACTTGCCTGATTTCTCAGCAGCCACATTTAGCGCACCATAAACGATTTTTTCAGCAGTAGATTTCTTGCCATCTAACATTACGATGTTTACGAATTTCGCAAGAAGCTCCGATCCGAACTTAGGATCTGGAAGAATTTTACGTTGACCTATTACGCGTCTTCTAGGCATTTTGTATCTCCGGTTTATTCAGGTTTGCTCTTATCGAGTCAATAACCCAAAACAATAATTAAAAATATTTAGTGCTTGGCCTTACTAACGGAGAACTATTAGCCTTTAGGGCGTTTAGTACCGTATTTAGAACGAGCTTGGCGACGATCGCTAACGCCTGCACAGTCAAGTGCACCACGAACGGTGTGAAAACGCACACCTGGTAAATCTTTAACACGACCACCACGGATTAGGATTACACTGTGCTCTTGAAGGTTATGACCTTCTCCACCAATGTATGAAGTTACTTCGAAACCGTTAGTTAAACGTACACGAGCTACTTTACGTAACGCCGAGTTTGGTTTCTTAGGTGTAGTTGTATATACGCGAGTACATACACCGCGCTTTTGCGGACACGCTTTAAGCGCAGCTGAGTTACTTTTCGTAACCTTGCTACGGCGTGGCTTACGCACTAGCTGGTTAATAGTTGCCATTTAAATAGCTCCTGAAATTAGAATTACTACTGAAAAAATAAAAAATCCGCCCGTTTTTACAAGTTTGTTTTAAACGCACAGGTAAATGGGTGGCGGAATTTTAATGAGCAAAGATTGACCTGTCAACCTAAACCGCTCGCAAGGTAGAAGATATCTACCTTGCGAAAACCTAATCTATTGATTTGGTTTAGTTTATTGATTTCCAGATAAATCCGCATTTAAAGCATCAGTTAGCGCTTGAGTTGCCTCTTCTGCACTTACAGTCTGCTCTTCTACTACATTTCTTTGCTTACGGCGAGCCATACGTTCTTGATGATACGAAAAGCCGGTACCGGCTGGGATCAAACGACCCACTATTACGTTTTCTTTCAGACCGCGTAACTCATCGCTCTTACCATTCACTGCTGCGTCGGTTAAAACACGTGTTGTCTCTTGGAAAGAGGCTGCAGAGATGAAAGATTCTGTTGCTAGTGATGCTTTTGTGATACCCATTAACTGGATTTCAAACTTAGCTGGGATCTTACCTTGAGCTTCAAGGTCGCGGTTTGCGATATTAACGCGTGCCACTTCAATTTGCTCACCGGCTAAGAAGTCAGTATCACCACCGTGCATAATGGTACATTTACGTAACATTTGACGAATAATAGTTTCAATGTGCTTGTCATTGATCTTAACGCCTTGCAAACGGTAAACCTCTTGCACTTCGTTAACAATGTAGTTAGCAACATGAGTCACACCACGTAAGCGTAAGATGTCATGCGGTGATTCTGGACCATCGGCGATAACTTCACCTTTAGACACTCGTTCACCTTCAAACACGTTAAGTTGACGCCATTTAGGGATCATCTCTTCGTAATGATCACCTTCATCTGGAGTAATAACTAAACGCTTCTTACCTTTAGTCTCTTTACCAAAGCTAATTGTACCGGTAACTTCAGCTAAAATAGCTGGTTCTTTCGGTTTACGAGCTTCGAATAAATCGGCTACGCGTGGTAGACCACCCGTGATATCACGAGTTTTCGACCCTTCTTGCGGAATACGTGCTAATACGTCACCTGGGTTTACTGTCGTGCCGTCAACTACTTCAATCGTAGTGAATGAAGGTAGACGTGTTTCTTGTAAGCCGCGCTCTTCACTTTCAATGATAAGCTTAGGTTCTTTCGCATTCGCTTTAGAAAGATCTTTAACAACTATACGGGTTAAACCGGTTAGTTCATCTGTCTGTGTTTCAGTATTCGAGTCATCGATATCGCTGAACGATACTTTTGACTTATGCTCAAGTACGATTGGGTGACTATGCGGGTCCCAAGTAGCAACGATGTCGTTACCTTGAACTTCTGCATTGTCTTGTACTGTTAATACTGCACCGTAAGGTACTTTATAACGCTCTTTTTCACGGCCATAACTATCAATGATAGTAATTTCCGTAGAACGCGAAATAATAGCAATCTTACCGTCTGTATTTAATACGTACTTAGCGTTGTGAAGCTTTAATGTACCGTTAGTTTTAACTTGTACATTATTCTCAGCAGACGCTCTAGATGCCGCACCACCGATGTGGAATGTACGCATCGTTAACTGTGTACCTGGCTCACCAATTGATTGTGCCGCGATAACACCTACTGATTCACCTGCGTTGATGATATGGCCACGTGCTAGGTCACGACCGTAACAGTTAGCACAAACACCAAAGTCATTATCACACGTGATAACAGAACGTACGCGAACTTCATCTACTGAATGCTCTTCTAAAAGGTCACACAGTTTTTCGTCAAGCATAATGTTACGTTCAACAAGTACTGTATTAGTACCTGGAATAACAATATCTTCAGCAACAACACGACCTAGAACACGTTCACGAAGCGCTTCTACAACATCACCACCTTCAATAAGCGGTTTCATTGTTAAGCCATCTTCTGTGCCACAGTCATCTTCATTGATTACCAAATCTTGTGCAACGTCTACTAGACGACGCGTTAGGTAACCAGAGTTAGCTGTTTTAAGTGCTGTATCGGCAAGACCTTTACGCGCACCATGCGTTGAGATGAAGTACTGAAGTACGTTTAGACCTTCACGGAAGTTAGCTGTGATTGGTGTCTCGATGATTGAACCATCTGGACGTGCCATTAGACCACGCATACCCGCCAACTGACGGATCTGAGCAGCACTACCACGAGCACCTGAGTCGGCCATCATAAACACTGAGTTAAATGACGCTTGCTCTACTTCTTCACCTTGTGCATTAATAACTGTGTCTTTCGACAAGTTAGACATCATCTCACGTGATAAGTTTTCATTTACACGTGACCAAATATCGATAACTTTATTGTACTTTTCACCAGCCGTTACAAGACCTGATTGGAATTGTTGGTTGATTTCAGTAACTTCAGCTTCAGCTGCTTCAATGATCTGCGCTTTAACCGGTGGGATAACTAAGTCATCAATACCGATTGAAACACCTGACTTCATTGCATAATGGAAACCGGTGTACATAATTTGGTCAGCAAACATAACTGTGTCTTTAAGACCAAGACGACGGTAACACTCATTAATTAAGCCAGAAATCTGCTTTTTACCTAGCGGCTGATTGATTGACTCATACGGCATGCCTTTTGGTAAAATTAGCGACAGAATTGCACGACCAACAGTTGTATCAATAACAGTGATAGTATCTTCTACTACACCGTTTTCGTTTTTAACTGATTGACTAATACGTACTTTCACAATTGCGTGAAGGTCTGCATTGCCACTACGGTATGCTTTTTCTGCTTCTTTTGGATCTTTAAATATCGCGCCTTCGCCTTTAGCGTTAATACGGTCACGAGTCATGTAATAAAGACCCAATACAACATCCTGTGAAGGAACGATGATTGGCTCACCATTCGCAGGAGATAGAATGTTGTTTGTAGACATCATTAAGGCACGAGCTTCAAGCTGCGCTTCAATTGTTAGCGGTACGTGTACCGCCATTTGGTCACCATCGAAATCGGCGTTGTAGGCCGCACATACTAATGGATGCAAATGAATCGCTTTACCTTCGATAAGCACAGGTTCAAACGCTTGGATACCCAAACGGTGAAGTGTTGGTGCACGGTTAAGTAATACTGGATGTTCACGAATTACTTCGTCAAGCACATCCCATACTTCCGGCATTTCACGTTCAACCATCTTCTTCGCAGCTTTGATTGTCGTAGCCATGCCGCGACGCTCTAATTTGCCATAGATAAATGGTTTGAATAGCTCAAGTGCCATCTTCTTAGGAAGACCACATTGGTGAAGCTTAAGTGTAGGACCCACTGTAATTACAGAACGGCCTGAATAATCCACACGCTTACCAAGTAAGTTCTGACGGAAACGACCTTGCTTACCCTTGATCATATCGGCAAGAGATTTAAGAGGACGTTTGTTAGAACCTGTAATTGCACGACCACGACGACCGTTATCAAGTAGCGCATCTACCGCTTCTTGTAACATACGTTTTTCGTTGCGTACGATAATATCTGGTGCTGCTAAATCTAATAGACGCTTAAGACGGTTATTACGGTTAATAACACGACGGTAAAGGTCATTTAGATCAGACGTCGCAAAACGACCACCGTCTAGTGGTACTAATGGGCGTAGATCAGGTGGCAATACTGGAAGTACTGTCATGATCATCCACTCAGGGTTGTTACCTGATTGGTGGAACGATTCCATTAACTTAAGACGTTTGGTGATTTTTTTACGCTTAGTTTCAGAGTTAATTGTTGGTAACTCTTCACGCATTTCAGCAATTAATTGTGCAAGATCGAGTTCACGAAGCAAGTCTAAAACTGCTTCAGCACCCATCTTAGCTTCAAATTCATCACCATGCTCTTCAAGTGCATCTAAGTATTCTTCTTCACCTAATAGCTGACCACGCTCAAGCGTTGTCATACCAGGCTCAGTTACTACGAATGATTCGAAGTAAAGAACACGTTCAATATCACGAAGCGTCATATCTAGCATTAAGCCGATACGTGACGGTAATGATTTTAAAAACCAAATATGCGCAACTGGGCTCGCAAGGTCAATATGACCCATACGATCGCGTCGCACTTTAGTGAGTGTAACTTCAACGCCACACTTCTCACAGATCACACCGCGGTGTTTAAGACGCTTATATTTACCACATAAGCATTCATAATCTTTCACTGGGCCGAAAATACGGGCACAGAATAAGCCATCGCGCTCAGGCTTGAAAGTACGGTAGTTAATAGTCTCAGGTTTCTTTACTTCACCGTATGACCACGAACGAACCATGTCTGGTGAAGCAAGACCAATGCGAATTGCATCGAATTCTTCGGTCTTATTTTGTTGCTTCAGAAACTTAAGTAAGTCTTTCACCTTAGCTCTCCTGTCGGAGTTAATCTTGAGGACGGGTAGTCTCGTCCCTACATTCTATTCGGCCGTAACAGATGCTGCAGCGTTAACTGCAGCATCTAATTGGCTTAATTTTCTTCCAACTCGATGTTGATACCCAGTGAGCGGATTTCTTTTAACAATACGTTAAACGATTCTGGCATACCTGGTTCCATTTTATGGTTACCATCAACGATGTTTTTATACATCTTAGTACGACCGTTCACGTCATCCGATTTCACTGTTAGCATTTCTTGTAGAGTGTAAGCAGCACCGTAAGCTTCAAGTGCCCATACTTCCATCTCACCAAAACGCTGGCCACCGAACTGTGCTTTACCACCCAGCGGCTGCTGAGTAACAAGGCTATAAGAACCAGTAGAACGCGCATGCATTTTGTCATCAACTAAGTGATTCAGTTTCAGCATGTACATGTAACCAACGGTTACTTGACGTTCGAACTGATCGCCAGTACGGCCATCATAAAGTGTAACCTGACCACTTCTTGGGTAGCCCGCAAGCTCTAGCATGTCTTTGATTTCGTTTTCTTTCGCGCCATCAAATGCTGGAGTAGCTATTGGTAAACCACCTTTTAAGTTTTCAGCCAAACGACGAATTTCGTCATCTGTAAAGCTATCAATGTCTACTACTTGACGAGATTCGCCAATTTCGTAGGCTTGCTTGATGAAGGCGCGTAACTCATGCAGCTCACGTTGCTCTTTCATCATTTCTTCAATGCGTTCACCAATACCACGTGCAGCTAGACCCATATGTGTTTCAAGGATCTGACCGATGTTCATACGTGATGGTACACCCAGTGGGTTAAGTACGATATCTACCGTACGACCTTTATCATCGTATGGCATATCTTCTACTGGTACGATAGTCGAGATAACACCTTTGTTACCATGACGACCCGCCATTTTATCACCCGGTTGGATACAACGCTTAACAGCTAGGTATACTTTAACAATCTTAAGTACGCCAGGTGCTAGGTCATCGCCTTGAGTGATTTTACGACGTTTGTTTTCAAACTTCTTATCGTATTCAGCTTTAAGCTCGTCATACTGGGCTGCTAATTGCTCAAGCTCAGCTTGCTTGTCTTCTTCAGCAAGGCTTTGCGTAAGTAGCTTCTCAGCATTTAATAACGCTAATTTGTCTTCATCAAAGCCAGCTGCGATAAGTAACTTACGCGCACGGTCTAATACACCAGCTTCTAGAATACGGAACTCTTCGTTGAAGTCTTTCTTCGCATCGCGAAGCTGCATTTCTTCAACTTCTAACGCACGCTTATCTTTTTCAACACCATCACGGGTGAAAACTTGCACGTCAATTACAGTACCAGTTACAGAATTTGGTACACGTAAAGAGCTGTCTTTAACGTCAGACGCTTTTTCGCCGAAGATAGCTCGTAGTAGCTTCTCTTCAGGAGTTAATTGCGTTTCGCCTTTCGGAGTCACTTTACCTACCAGAATATCGCCGCTTTTAACTTCAGCACCAATATAAACAACGCCTGATTCATCAAGCTTGCCTAGTGCAGATTCGCCCACATTCGGGATATCTGCAGTGATCTCTTCAGAACCTAATTTAGTATCACGGGCAATACACTGTAGTTCTTGAATGTGGATAGTCGTTAGACGATCTTCTTCAACTACGCGCTCTGAAAGTAAGATTGAATCCTCGAAGTTATAACCATTCCATGGCATAAATGCCACGCGCAAGTTTTGACCAAGAGCTAAGTCGCCCAAGTCAGTCGAAGGACCATCTGCTAACACATCGCCACGAGTAACCGGTTCGCCAACCATACAAGTTGGTTTTTGGTTAATACATGTATTTTGGTTAGAACGTGTGTATTTGGTTAAGTTGTAAATGTCGATGCCCGCTTCGCCTGGAACGCGTTCTTCTTCATGTACATTAACAACGATGCGACTTGCGTCACAATACATTACTTCACCACCACGTTTTGCAACGATAGTAACACCAGAGTCTTTCGCTAGTGTTAGCTCAATACCAGTACCTACTAACGGCTTATCCGCTTTCAATGTTGGTACTGCTTGACGTTGCATGTTTGAACCCATCAATGCACGGTTAGCATCATCGTGTTCTAGGAACGGGATAAGTGCTGCCGCTACAGAGATCACCTGTTGTGGTGATACATCCATATATTGCTGGTCCATACGTCCCATAAAGGTAGATTCACCTTTGTGACGACATGGAATAAGTTCATCTACAAACTCATTGGTTTCGGTTAAGTTTGAGTTCGCCTGTGCGATAACAAACTGACCTTCTTCAATGGCTGATAGGTAATCAACTTCATCAGTTACAACACCGTCTACCACTTTGCGGTAAGGTGTTTCTAAGAAACCATAATCATTAGTACGTGCGTACGTAGATAATGAGTTAATTAGACCGATGTTTGGACCCTCAGGAGTCTCGATTGGACATACGCGACCATAGTGAGTTACGTGAACGTCACGTACTTCAAAGCCTGCGCGCTCACGAGTTAGACCGCCCGGCCCTAATGCAGAAATACGACGCTTATGCGTTACTTCTGATAGCGGGTTATTTTGGTCCATAAACTGTGATAACTGAGACGAGCCGAAGAACTCTTTAACCGCTGCCGAAATAGGCTTAGCGTTAATAAGATCTTGTGGCATTATCGCATCTAGGTCACCTAAGCTTAAACGCTCACGTACAGCACGTTCTACACGCACTAAACCTACACGGAATTGGTTCTCAGCCATTTCGCCAACACTACGTATACGACGGTTGCCTAAGTGGTCAATATCATCTACATCGCCAACACCGTTACGAATAGCAATCAATACCTTCATAACCGACACGATGTCTTCTTTGCTTAATGTGCCTGGGCCTGTATCGGTATCGTAACCAACACGGCTATTGAACTTCATACGACCTACCGTTGATAAGTCATAGCGCTCTTCTGAGAAGAACAAGTTCTGGAATAAGGCTTCAGCCGCGTCTTTCGTCGGTGGCTCGCCTGGGCGCATCATGCGATAAATTTCTACTAATGCTTCTAAACGGCTGCTTGAAGAGTCAATGTTCAAGGTATTTGACATGTAAGCACCGCTGTCCACTTCATTGATATATAACGTATCAATTTTAGTGTGACCGGCTTTAACCAATTCAGCCATTAATTCAAGCGTTAGCTCGTCATTTGCATTAGCTACAACTTCACCTGTTGACTCATCAACATAGTTTTTCGCTAATACACGACCAATGATGTACTCATGTGGTACTTCTAATTGCTTAATGCCTTTTTTCTCGATGTTCTTGATATGGCGAGCCGTAACACGACGACCACTTTCAACAAACACTTCACCGTCTTCGCTCTTAATATCAAAAGCGGCGGTTTCACCACGTAAACGTGAAGGTACCAGTTCCATAAGAACTTTACCGTCAGTTACTTCAAACGTAGTGTTGTCGAAGAAAATACCAAGAATGTCTTCACTCGAGTACTCAAGTGCACGTAAGATAATAGACGCCGGTAATTTACGACGACGGTCAATACGTACATATAAGTTATCTTTTGCATCAAATTCAAAGTCTAACCATGAACCACGATATGGGATAACACGTGCGTTATATAACACTTTACCCGATGAGTGAGTTTTACCGCGGTCGTTATCAAAGAATACACCAGGGCTACGGTGTAGCTGAGAAACGATAACACGCTCTGTACCATTGATTACAAAGGTACCGGTATCGGTCATGAGCGGAATTTCGCCCATGTAAACTTCTTGCTCTTTAATGTCTTTAACTGTGCCTGGAGCTTCTTTGTCCATAACTACAAGACGCAATTTCACGCGAAGTGGAGCAGAATAAGTCACACCGCGAATTTGACATTCTTTTACATCGAAAACTGGCTCGCCAATACGATAACTTACGTATTGCAGCTCAGAATTTCCTGAGTAGCTTTTAATTGGGAACACAGAACGGAAGGCTGCTTCCAAACCATGATCGCCATCAGCGTCAGGCACTAAGAATTTTTTAAACGATTCTAACTGTGTAGATAGTAAGAAAGGTATATCCAAAACTTGTGGACGTTTACCAAAATCCTTACGGATACGTTTCTTTTCAGAATAAGAGTAAGCCATGGGGTTCCTCAGCTTGCTGATCTTTGACCCGACCTGTTCTTGTAAGAACAGACTTAACTGGCATCTATGCCAAGATTTACAACATTTGATTGTTGTTCTAATTTAGTCCCACTTTAACACTAGCAAACTATAAAGCGTTGAAAGTAAAGAAAAAACCAGATTTTATTTGAACTAAAAGAGTGCATCACTCTATAGCGCAAAAAGGCCGGTGATTAAATAATCACCAGCCCTTGCCTGATTTCTCAGGCAGCGAACTTAGCAAAAGCTAAATTACTTAACCTCAACTTCAGCACCAGCTTCAGTAAGGTCTTTAGCAAGAGCTTCAGCTTCTTCCTTAGAGATACCTTCTTTAACAGGTGTTGGTGCAGCTTCAACAAGAGCTTTCGCTTCTTTAAGGCCTAGGCCAGTTGCGCTACGAACTGCTTTGATTGCAGAAACCTTGTTAGCGCCAGCGCCAGTAAGGATTACATCAAATTCAGTCTTTTCTTCAACTGCTTCAGCAGCTGGACCAGCTACCATACCAGCAGCAGCAGTTACGCCGAATTTTTCTTCCATTGCTTCGATAAGAGCAACAACGTCCATTACTGACATTTCAGCAATTGCGTCAAGGATTTGGTCTTTAGATACAGACATTTCAAATTTCCTAATAATTAACGGACTTTAAGTCCAAATAAATTTTACACCGAAAGGGATTAAACAACTTAAAATTAAGCAGCTTGCTCTTCTTTCTGTACACGTACTGCTTCAATTGTTTTACACAATTTACCAGCAGACGCTTCTTTCATAGCGCTCATTAAGCGTGCAACAGCTTCGTCGTATGTAGGTAATGTAGCAAGCATTGCTGCATCAACAACATTTCCTTCAAAAGCGGCCGTTTTAAGCTCAAATTTCTCGTTCTTTTTTGCAAAAGCAGAAAAGATACGCGCAGCAGCACCTGGGTGCTCTGATGAGAAAGCGATTAAGCTTGGACCAACAAATGAATCAGAAAGGCACTCAAACTGTGTTCCTTCAAGAGCACGTTTTGCTAAAGTGTTACGGACAACTTTCATCCAAACACCATTTGCACGAGCTTCTTTACGAAGGGCAGTGATTGCGCCAACTGTTACACCACGAGAATCTGCAACAACTGCAGATAGAGCACCATTGGCTGCTTCGTTGACTTCAGCAACTATTGCTTGTTTGCCTTGAAGATTTAAAGCCATGGGTGTTACTCCTGGTTTAATGGGGTTACCGACACTCGGTGTCCCCTGTTCTACTCTTCCCTATCAAACAAGATAGAGATGCTTTTTACGGCGAGAGCCAGAAGGATTAGGAAAAATCTATCTGGGGTCTACACCGTCTACGTAGGTGAGTATTAAGGCCGAAGCCACCTACGGTCTTGGACGGAAGTCCAATTTATCGCTTTACCCTAAGGTGCAACGAAATTATGGACTTCAACCCGAATTCTTTACTTTGCTGAAAAACTAATTAATCAACAAAATGGCGCGAAATTATAGTACAAATTTCACGCCATGTAAACACCGATTAAGCTACAGTAGTGCTTAACGTGTTTTGGTCAACAGCAACGCCTGCGCCCATTGTTGTAGAGATGCTTACTTTCTTCACGTAAACACCTTTAGCTTGAGAAGGTTTAGCCTTCTTAAGCGCAACAATTAGTGACTCAAGGTTTTGTTGTAATTGCTCAGCAGTGAAATCAACCTTACCAATAGTAGTATGGATGATACCATTTTTGTCATTACGGTAACGTACTTGACCCGCTTTTGCATTTTTAACTGCTTCAGCAACGTTAGGTGTTACTGTACCAGTCTTAGGGTTTGGCATTAGACCACGTGGGCCTAAGATTTGACCTAGTTGACCAACAACACGCATAGCGTCTGGTGATGCAACAACAACGTCAAAGTTCATCTCGCCTTTTTTAACTAGCTCAGCAAGATCTTCCATACCTACTAATTCAGCACCGGCTTCTTTCGCAGCTTCTGCGTTAGCGCCTTGTGTGAATACTGCAACGCGAACGTCACGACCAGTACCGTTAGGTAGTACAGTTGCACCACGAACGTTTTGATCAGATTTACGAGCATCGATACCAAGGTTAACAGCAACGTCAACACTTTCTACGAATTTAGCTGTCGCTAACTCTTTTAAAAGCGCGATCGCTTCGTTGATTTCGTAATCTTTAGTTACTTCCACTTTTTCGCGGATAGTACGCATACGTTTAGTTAATTTAGCCATATTCTTAGTCCTCTACGCTCAAGCCCATCGCACGAGCAGATCCTGCGATAGTGCGAACCGCAGCTTCTAAATCAGAAGCTGTAAGGTCAGCTCGTTTAGTCTCAACAATCTCTTCAAGTTGAGCACGAGTTACTGTGCCTACTTTTTCAGTGTTAGGACGGCCTGAGCCTGATTTAACGCCAGCTGCTTTAAGTAGCAAGTATGCTGCAGGTGGAGTTTTCATGTCGAACGTAAAAGAACGGTCACCGTAAACAGAGATCACTACAGGAACTGGAGCGCCTTTTTCGATAGACTCTGTACGTGCGTTAAACGCTTTACAGAATTCCATGATGTTCACACCGTGTTGACCTAGTGCAGGACCTACTGGTGGACTAGGATTAGCCATACCAGCGGCAACTTGTAGCTTGATTAGAGCTTCAACTTTTTTAGCCATTATAAATACCTCATTAAGTGGGTCTCAGCCTTGTGCGCGCGAGGACGCGTACTCTAACGGCTCCCCAATTTAAAAAATTGTTTCGTACTTTTTGTAGCGTAAATTAATTTACCCAAATACAAAAAGGCCGCTGATTATAAGTTAATCAGCGGCCTTTTTCAAGCTTCGTGCCAAATTTTATAGAAAAATCAGCATCACTTTTTTAATCAATTACTTATCTTGTTCAACTTGACCAAATTCAAGTTCAACCGGTGTAGAACGACCAAAAATAAGTACCGACACTTTAACGCGGCTCTTTTCGTAGTCAACTTCTTCAACAACACCGCTAAAGTCAGCAAATGGACCGTCAGTAACACGAACAACTTCACCTGGTTCAAATAAGGTAGCAGGTTTAGGTGCTTCAGCATTTTCTTGTAGGCGATTAAGAATGCGCTCAGCTTCTTTAGGGCTGATAGGAGCAGGACGATCAGACGTACCGCCAATAAAGCCCATAACGCGTTCTGTGCTGTTCACTAAGTGCCAGCTTGCGTCATTCATATCCATTTGTACTAATACATAACCTGGGAAGAATTTACGCTCAGATTTACGCTTTTGGCCAGCGCGCATCTCAACAACTTCTTCAGTTGGTACTAGTATCTCACCAAAGCTCGATTCTAGACCTTCGATTTTAATATGTTCAATTAACGTTTGAGCTACACGCTTTTCGTAACCAGAAAAGGCCTGTACTACATACCAACGTAACTTAATTTCTTTGTTCTCGTTCTCATCCGACATGGGATCAGATCTCCAATCCAGTTAAAAAGCCTACAGCGCGGAATAAAATGCCATCTAATCCCCAAAGGATAAGTGCCATTATCACTGTTGCAACCATTACAATTAATGTCGTGTGGGTAGTTTCTTGACGCGTTGGCCAAATTACTTTGCGCACTTCAATTCTTGCTTCTTTAGCAAAAGTAAGGAAAGTACGTCCTTTAGCTGTTTGCGAGGCAATTGCTAAACCAGCTGCTATTGCAACTACAACGCCAATCGCACGTAGTAATACAGACTGATCTGCAAACATGTGATTACCAACAACTGCGCCTGCAAGTAGCACTATTGCTACTAACCACTTTACTGACTCCATCGCACTTGATGGCGTTTCTACATTCGTGCTCATAATATTATTACCTTAACTACAGACACAACAACCCTACGCTATGGTAGGGTTAATCCATTAAAATCCAAACTTAAAAACAGACTTATTTAAACCGATTTTTAACCCCAGACTTACCCGCATCGCGAGTAATATTGGCAGGGGCGGAGAGATTCGAACTCCCAACCGTCGGTTTTGGAGACCGCTGTTCTACCAATTGGAACTACGCCCCTGCAAAGTGGATGCCTATTATACTTACGCAGTTCATTAACACAAGAGTAAAGATTGTCATCTGATAAAATCTTCACCGTTAATTTACACACCGCATTATTTAACCACTTAACCCGCTAAATTAATATTTATTTATGCAATAAAAAGTCATTCCTGCAATGAGTTACCGTAAAAAAATCAAAATAAACGTACCAACTCGCCACGATAAAAATCGCATAACAACCAAATTTGCTCAAATGCATGCGTTTGCGGCACACTAATCATTTTAAGCTGAGCATCAAAGTCGGCTTTATGCCAAATAGTGCTGGCATTGCGAATTAATAACCAAGTTCGCGCTGAATGATAAGATTTAGTGGCTTTTTGCTCCAGTAATCTCTCTAACGCTAGGCGTAACCTTTGCTCACTTGGGGCTTGCGCCATATCGGCCAATGCCCGTTGCATTGGAATTGACAGTGGCCGGCCAAGCACTGCCATTGCTTCGGTTTCACTGGCATATAAATGCGCAACTTCAATATCAAGTTGCTGATCGCCTTTGTAGCAGCTAACGTCGGGCTTATTGGGCTCATTATGCCAAATATGGCGCATATGAATGCCATATTGCTGCTCATAACAACGTAAAAACAACCTCGCTGCCTCGTGCTCTAACTGTTGTTTTTCTTGTTCGCTATCACGCTTCATTTAATACCGCGTACACATTAGTTAATAAACTTGATGCGCCAAATCTAAAGGTATTTGCTTGTAAGTAGTCATTACCCATAATAGTGCTTGCAAGGGTTAAGTAATCGCTCGCATCTGCAACTGTTTTAACCCCTCCCGCCGCTTTAAAGCCAACTAGCTTGCCCGATTCTTTAATGGTATTGAGTATAGTTTTTGTCGCATCAAGCGTGGCATTAACGGCGACCTTACCGGTACTGGTTTTTACAAAGTCGGCACCGCCTTTAATAGCTAATAATGTGGCTGATGCGATTAAATCGGGTGTTTGTAACTCGCCGCTTTCTATAATCACTTTAAGTAGAGCGCGCGACCCACAGACTTTTTTGCTCTCGGTAACATACTCAAGCACACGGCTTTTATCACCCGCTATTAGCGCTTTATATGGAATAACTAAATCAATTTCATCTGCACCGCGCTCTATGGCAATTAGTGTTTCGTTTATTACGGTATTTAAAGGTGCGTCACCCGTTGGAAAGTTAGTTACTGTGGCTACTTTTATATGGCTTAGCTCTCTGGTAGCTAAGGCTATTTTTGCTTCTGCTACAAAATCACTGTAAACACATACTGCAGCGGGCGTGCCTAATTTAGGGTTAATGCTGTTCACTAACGTATTAATAGCGGCACTATCATCGTTGCTATTTAAGCTGGTTAAATCCATTAAGGCGACAGCCAAAGCAGCCTCTTTTTGTTGTTTAATCATAGTAACCTCATCATATTTATACCGTGATTTAATACCTGTAATTATAGTAACCTAAACTTGCTATAGCTCATAACCAAACACTCTAAGCCCTTAGTTTTACATGCAACCGACCGCAAAGCCTTACTAATTAAGATTTCGGCCTTAAAAACCCACTCGTTATAACTTTTAGTTATAACGAGTGGGTTTTAATTATTTTTTACTTAGTATGTGGCGCTATATTGTGGCTATCAGGCTAAACGAGCCATTTATTTTAGGGGTGTGATTAACGTGCAGTATTTACCTATCTTTACCAAACTCGACAACAAACCTGTATTGGTTGTTGGCGGTGGAGATGTTGCGTTGCGCAAATGCAGCGCGCTTTTAAAAGCGCGTGCCAGTATTACTTTAGTCGCTCCCAAATTTTGCCAACAGCTCATTGAACTTGCTAGCGAAAATAAAGTAACGCTTATACATGAGTACTTTAACGAGCAACATTTAAAAAATATGATGCTGGTAATTGCTGCTACTGATTTGGAACATGTAAATAGCCAAGTGTTTGAACTGGCTAATGCTCATAACATTTTTGTTAATGTAGTTGACGATCAGCCTAAGTGCACCTTTATATTTCCATCGATTGTCGATCGCAACCCAATCACAATTGCTATATCAAGCGCAGGCACTGCCCCGGTATTAGCACGCCGTTTACGCGAAAAACTAGAAACCCTAATACCGCAACATATTGGTCCGCTGGCAACGCTTGTGGGTGGCTTTAGAAGCAAAGTAAAACAACGCTTTAAGCACTTTGCCGATCGTCGCCAGTTTTGGGAAGGCGTATTCGACTCATCTGTTGTTAGTAAAGTACAAACCGGCGACACCCAAGCCGCAGAGCAACAGTTAGAACACATGCTAAATGCTAAAGCCGAGCCCGAAGGCGAGGTTTATGTAGTAGGTGCAGGCCCTGGCGATCCTGAATTGCTGACACTTAAGGCACTGCAACTTATGCAACAAGCCGATGTAGTGGTTTATGACTATTTAGTGTCTGACGAGATCATGGAGTTAGTGCGCCGCGATGCCGACCTTATTTGTGTAGGCAAGCGTTTAGGCGATCACAGCGTAGCGCAGCAAGACACTAACCAAATGTTGGTCGATTTAGCCAAGCAAGGTAAAAAAGTATGCCGTATTAAAGGTGGCGATCCGTTTATTTATGGTCGTGGTGGCGAAGAAGTACAAGTACTTGCGGCTAACAAGGTAAATTATCAAATTGTACCTGGTATAACTGCCGCTGCAGGATGCAGTGCCTATGCGGGTATTCCGCTTACCCATCGTGACCACGCACAAGCGATTCAGTTTGTAACCGGGCATTGTAAAAAAGACGGCCAAGAACTCGATTGGCAATCGCTGGCTAAACCAAATCAAACCTTAGCTATTTATATGGGCGTGATAAAGTCGCCACATATACAAGCTGAGCTTTTAAAACATGGCCGCAACGCCAATACACCCGTTGCCATTATTGAAAACGGCACCCGTAAAAATCAACGCGTAATTACTGGAAAGCTGGGCGAGCTTGCCGATTTAATTACGCGTAACAGTGTGGTTTCTCCTGCGCTGCTTATTATTGGCGAAGTAGCATCCTTGCACCAAGAGTTACATTGGTTTGGTGCCAAAGCGCAAACTAGCAGTTTTGCGCAACCACTTACCGATGTGGCATAAGCTTTATACATTTATTAGATTTTAACTTTTAATTATTTTAGTAGGACGACTAACAATGGCTTTAACTCACCTTCAGCAGCTTGAAGCTGAAAGTATCAAAATCATGCGCGAAGTCGCCGCTGAGTTTGAGAACCCAGTAATGCTTTACTCAATTGGTAAAGATTCGTCGGTACTTTTGCACTTAGCGCGTAAAGCATTTTACCCTGCAAAAATTCCGTTTCCGTTATTACACGTAGACACTAATTGGAAGTTTAGCGAAATGATTGAATTTCGTGACCGTATTGCCAAAGAATACGGCTTTGAGCTACTAGTGCATAAAAACCCAGAAGGCATGGAAATTGGTATAAGCCCATTCGAGCATGGCTCTGGTAAACATACCGATATAATGAAAACTCAAGGTTTAAAGCAAGCACTCGACAAATATGGCTTTGATGCTGCCTTTGGTGGCGCACGCCGCGACGAAGAAAAGTCACGCGCTAAAGAACGTGTTTATTCATTTCGCGATAAGCACCACCGCTGGGATCCTAAAAACCAACGCCCAGAGCTTTGGAATACGTACAACAGCCAAGTAAATCCAGGTGAAAGTATTCGTGTATTCCCACTGTCTAACTGGACCGAGTTGGATATTTGGCAATATATTTATCAAGAAAACATCGACATGGTGCCTTTGTATCTAGCAAAAGAGCGCCCAGTGGTTGATCGCGACGGCACCTTAATTATGGTTGACGATGAGCGTATGCCACTTTTGGAGGGTGAAGTGCCAATGATGAAGTCGGTACGTTTTCGTACTTTAGGCTGCTACCCACTTACCGGTGCAGTGGAATCAACGGCCAGCTCATTAACCGAAATTATTGAAGAAATGCTGCTATCTACGTCATCTGAACGTGAAGGTCGAGTTATTGACCATGACTCGGCAGGCTCAATGGAAAAGAAAAAACGTGAAGGGTATTTCTAATGGCTAATCAAAATAACGACACATTTAACGAAGTAAAAGCAATCGGTATAGACGCTTACCTAGCACGTCAGCAAGACAAAAGCTTATTACGCATGCTTACCTGTGGCAGTGTAGATGACGGTAAATCAACACTCATTGGCCGCCTACTGCACGACAGCCACCAAATTTATGAAGATCAGTTAGCAGCACTACATAAAGATAACGAAAAAGTAGGTAACGCAGGTGATGACCTTGATTTAGCATTACTTGTTGATGGCCTACAAGCTGAGCGTGAGCAAGGTATTACCATTGACGTAGCGTACCGTTACTTCTCGACCGCTAAGCGCAAGTTTATTATTGCCGATACCCCAGGGCACGAGCAGTACACGCGCAACATGGTAACGGGTGCATCAACCAGCGATGTGGCCATTATTTTGGTGGATGCACGTTACGGCGTGCAAGTACAAACTAAACGTCACAGCTTTATTTGTGACTCGCTTGGTATTAAGCAATTTGTTGTGGCTATTAATAAAATGGATATCGTTGATTTTGACGAAACTGTTTATGAAAAAATTAAAGCTGATTACTTAAAATTTGCCGAGCAACTTAATGTAAGTAACATTAAATTTGTACCTATGTCGGCGCTTAAAGGCGATAACGTAGTTACTCGTTCTGTACATACGCCTTACTACACCGATAAACCATTGCTAGAGTTATTAGAAGACTCGCCAGCAGCGCAAATCGACACTGACTTTGAAGCACGTTTACCGGTGCAATATGTGGCGCGCCCTAACTTAAACTTTCGTGGTTTTCAGGGCACGCTAGCCTCAGGCAAGTTACAAGTGGGCGATGCAATAAAAGTATTACCATCGGGCAAAACTTCTAGCATTAAAGAAATTGTTACCTTTGATGGCAACCTAGACAGTGCACAAGCTGGCCAAGCAATTACCGTTACGCTAAATAGCGAAATTGATATTAGCCGAGGCGATGTCATTGTACCAGCAAGCTCTACGGCAATAGTTACCAACCAGCTACAAGCTAAATTAGTATGGATGCACGAAACGCCGCTGCAACTAGGTAAAAGCTATAACTTTAAACTTGGTAGCAAAAACACCTCTGCTCAAGTTACTAAGATTGATCACACTATCGATGTAAATACCTTAGAGCATGGTAGCAGCGACACTCTACAGTTAAACGAAATCGCTATTGTAACGCTAGAACTTAGCGAAACTATTTTGGCTGATGAGTATCACAGTAATCACGAAACCGGCTCGTTTATACTTATCGATCGCTTATCTAACTTAACTATTGCAGCCGGTATGATAGAGCAAGTACTGCAAAGCCAAGCGCAGCAAAGTAACTTTAGTGCTTTTGAAGTTGAGTTTAACACTTTAGTACGCAAGCACTTTCCGCATTGGCAAGCGCTTGATATATCAAAGTTATAATACTTTTTTAGCCTGTTATAGGATATAAAGCATGGTAGATCAGCTCATTTTAACAGGCATTATGCTTACTTTAGTCGGGTGCCTTTTTGGCACTCGGCTTAATCCTGCATGGCTATTTGTGGGAGCCATTGGCAGCAGCTACTTAGCAGGGCTAATAGATTTAGAAAGCATGTTAGTTAATTATACTAACCCGTCGCTAATTACTTTGGTGTTATTAATATTAGTGTCAATTGCGATTGAAAAAACCACCCTTATTCAAAAATTAGCGCAATCACTATCGAGCGGTAGTTTAGTTAAATCAGTGACTAAATTGGGGCTTTCGACCGCGTTTTTATCGTCGTTTACCAATAACACTGCCGTGGTTGCCTCCTTAATTACCGCGATAAAAGACAACCCCAATCACTCGCCATCAAAGTTATTATTACCGCTATCGTACACCGCTATTTTAGGCGGCACTATTACCCTTATTGGCACATCAACCAACTTAATAGTAAATGGTTTTGCCGTAGATGCGGGCATGGCGCCACTGGGCTTTTTTGACTTTACCTTAGTAGGTTTGGGCGCATTAAGCGTGGGCTTAATCACTATTTTAGTCATGTTAAAATACTTACCCGACAACGGTAAAAGCGACCAAGAAGTCGTGCCTTTTTATCTTGAAGGTAAAGTACAAGCCGGTTCAAAGCTAATTGGTCGCACCGTAGAAGAAAATGGCCTGCGTGAACTTAAAGACTTATTTTTAGGCGAAATAATTCGCGATAACCAACGTATTTGTGCGGTCACGCCACAGCAAATAATTAAACAAAACGACATATTACTTTTTGTGGGCGATATAAAATCAGTCCCCCTACTTACGCGTTTCGATGGTTTAAAAGTAGTGCACGACAATCATCAAAAAGACATAGAACACTTAGTAGAGGTTGTCGTAAGTCAGTCTTCAAAATTTATTGGTAAAACCGTAAAAGAAGCCCGCTTTAGAGAGCAGTTTCATGCGGCCGTTATTGCTATTCGCCGCGGCCACGATCGCCTGCAAGGTGGTTTAGGGCAAGTGCGTTTACAAGCAGGCGACTCACTAATACTCGCCCCGGGTAAAAACTTTTACAGCTTGCCTAATTTAAAGCGTGAATTTGTGTATATATCGGGGTTTGATTTACAAACTCACCTAGCGCCTAAACAGTCAAACATTGTGCTGCTAAGCTTTGCCGCTGTACTGGGCTTAAGTATTATTGGCTTAGTGCCGCTAGTTAAAGGCTTATTAGTATTACTGATTGGCTTTATGCTTTGCGGTACTATTAAGCTTAGCGAAGTAAAACGTCGCTTTCCTATTGAGTTACTCGCCGTAGTAGGCAGCGCCATAGGCTTAGCAAAACTAATGATAGGCACCGGACTTGCTGGGCAAATATCGGCGGCTATGTTTGTAGTACTTGGCGACTTTGGCCCATACAGCGCCTTTATCGCAATATTTTTAATGACAGTATTATTTACCGAGCTGATAACCAATAACGCCGCTGCAGCATTGTCGTTTCCGGTTGCCTATTCACTTGCCGTTGGCTTTAACGTAGACCCACTGCCATTTATTATGGCGGTTGCGTTTGGCGCATCAGCAAGTTTTATATCGCCGTTTGGTTATCAAACTAACCTTATGGTTTACAGCGCGGGTAACTATCGTTTAAAAGATTATGTAGTGATGGGCTTGCCCCTTTCTATTATTTATTCAATAACAGTATTAACCTTGATCCCGCTAGTATTTCCGTTTTAATACCGGCACGCACAGCATAAAGAGATAACTCACTATGGATGAAAATATTGTTTGGCATAACTACGCAACCACTAAAGCACAACGTAGTGAGCAAAAAAAGCATCAGAGCGCTATTATATGGTTTACCGGATTTTCGGGCTCAGGTAAAAGCACTGTAGCAAACGCGCTAGAAGCCGCACTTAATCAACAAGGTATTCATACTTACCTGCTCGATGGCGACAACGTACGCCACGGTTTATGTAAAGACCTAGGCTTTAGCGACGCAGACCGAGTTGAAAATATTCGCCGCGTAGGTGAAACGGCAAAACTTATGGTTGACGCTGGCTTGTTAGTGCTTACTGCGTTTATATCGCCTTTTAGAGCAGAGCGCGACATGGTACGCAGCTTAGTAGATGACAAGGAGTTTATTGAAGTATTTATCGACACCCCACTCGATGTATGCGAAAGCCGTGATCCTAAAGGCTTATACAAAAAAGCCCGCGCTGGCGAAATTAAACACTTTACCGGCATTGATTCCAGTTACGAAATACCCATCAATCCAGAAATAATTTTAGATACCAGTAAAAACACCCTAGACCAATCGGTTGTTCAGCTGATAACGTATCTAAAACAACAGCACATAATATAGGTTAACCCCAATGAACCAAACCGAACTGCTAGAAGAAACCCTGATCCTTGCCCGCAAAGCGGGTAGCGCCATAATGGGAATTTATCAAAAGGACTTTAACGTTGAATACAAAGCCGATGAAAGCCCTGTAACCGACGCCGACTTAGCAGCTCATAAAATTATTGTTGCAGGGCTACAGCAGCTCACTCCCGACATTCCTATATTAAGTGAAGAAAACGCCGATATAAGCTGGGAAGTTCGCAAAGCATGGAAAAGTTACTGGCTAGTAGATCCTATCGATGGCACCAAAGAGTTTATTAAAAAAAATGGTGAATTCACCGTAAATATCGCACTTATCGAAAATGGCATTCCGGTTTTAGCCGTAGTAGACGCCCCAGCCCTTGGCGTATCCTACTTAGCAAGCGAAGCCATAGGCGCATTTAAAGACAAAGGCGATGAGCGCATAGAGCTAAAAGTAACTACCAAACCAAACACAGGGTTAATACGCGTAGTTGGCAGCCGCTCACACCCCTCACCCGATTTAGCCGAATTTGTAAAACGCTTTGACGAGGTAGAAATGGTTTCAAAAGGCAGCTCACTAAAGCTGTGCTTAGTGGCCGAAGGCAGTGCTGATATTTACCCCCGCTTAGGCCCAACCTGTGAATGGGATACTGGCGCCGGCCATGCAATCGCCGCAATCGCCGGCGCTAAAGTAACTAAAATTGATGGCAGCCCGCTAATTTATAACACCAAAGATGAGTATTTAAATCCGTATTTTATTGTTTCAGCTATTGAAGAATAAAGCGCCTAGAGCTGCGGGCTTTTAGCTACTAGCAGCTCTATGTCAATTTAAACACCGTAGGTTGGGTTGAGTGAAGCGAAACCCAACGAATAACCGCTGTTAACCACAATATTTTAATCTTCCAATTTCACCTCAAAAAACACTTAAATCGGTGCGCGTAAAAAGTGTGTAACGCCTAATGTGAGTCCGTTTATTGTCATGTAGTTGTCTTTATGTGATTGGGCTTTAAAACCACACTTTAATAGTACGGCTTTTGAGGCGGGGTTATTATCTAGCACTAAGGCTTCTAACTTGTTAACTGCATAATGCTGAGCGGCTATGCTAATTAATTCGTTAAGGCAAAAACTGGCGTAGCCTTTACCTATGCTATTTTTAGCAACTCGATAACCCACTGCGGCAGTGTTTGTTTGCCCTGTTATATCTTTTAAATTTGCGCGCGCAACAATTTGCTCATTAACAATAAGCACACCCGAATAATGCGTACCTAATTGCATGTTTATAATGGCATCATAAATATGCATTTTAATGCCTAAATCGCGATAAAAGTAATCCTCTCTCGGCGGCAGCATTGATTCAAACCAAGCTTTATTTTCTGATTCAAATTGCAATAACATAGCTAAATGCTTAACTGACAAGGTTTCAAATATCACAAAAACTCCTGTTTTTAATCACTTTACAACCTAGGTGGAAAGTAGGGTTTACAATAATTATACTCTAGATTGCAGTGTGTAAACTTTAAACTTTATGGGGAAAAGCTATTAACCCCCTTTTTAAGTGCACCTTTCCTGCTTATTATTTTTAACGTTGAGCTAAAGCCACTGCCATTCTCTGCTCACTTTTATAACGCTGTTGCAAATTAATTACAGGCGTAACTGGTACGCTACAAATAAGCGAATATTAAGCTAGTTTATCGAATGAAATCATTAAGTAAAAACTATATGCTTTGCCGTCATTATTATTCTAAAAAAACCTGGTGAGCTTATGCCCCCATCTCAAGATGCTACGCATTTTAATGCATCTACAGCAAAACAGTCTTCTTGGACTTTACACGACACACAGTGGACGTTAAGCCTATTTGGTACCGCCGTTGGTGCCGGTATTTTATTTTTACCTATTAATATTGGTATTGGCGGTTTTTGGCCGTTAATTATTATGGCGTGCTTAGCCTTTCCAATGACCTTTTTAGCGCACCGCGGTTTAGCGCGGTTTGTGCTGTCGTCAAAAAATAAAGATGCTGACTTTACCGATGTAGTAGAGGAACATTTTGGGGTGACCGCGGGTCGGCTAATCTCTTTGCTGTACTTTTTATCTATTTTTCCGATTTTACTTATTTACGGTGTCGGTTTAACCAATACCGTAGACAGCTTTATGGTGAACCAGCTTGGCATGGAGTCGCCATCGCGGGTGTTGCTTTCTGGTGTATTGGTTGCAGGTATGATTGGCTTAATGATGGGCGGCGAAAAGCTGATGCTTCGTGCTTTTGCTATTTTAGTTTATCCGCTTGTGGGCATATTGTTTTTTTTATCCTTGTATTTAATCCCTAGTTGGCAAATGCCGAATATGGCGCTGCCAGAAGTAGGCAGCTTTGGTAAAACACTGTGGTTGTCGATTCCTATTATTGTATTTTCGTTTAGCCACGCAGCGGCTATTTCGAGCTTTGTAAACGTACAACGCGGTCATTATGGTAATAAAGCGGTTGCTAAGTCTGAGGCGATATTAAAGCGCACCAGTTTACTGTTAATTACCTTTGTATTGCTGTTTGTGTTTTCGTGTGTGTTGTCCTTAACTGGCGAGCAAATGGCGGCGGCGAAAGCGGCAAATGTGTCGGTTTTATCGTACCTTGCCAATATTACTGACAATTCGTTTATTGCTACGCTTGGCCCATTGGTGGCGTTTATTGCGATTATGTCGTCATTTTTAGGGCACTTTTTGGGTGCACGCGAAAGCTTTACTGGCTTAGTAACTAAGCAGTCGAACATAAGCGCTAAAGTTGCCGATAAGGTAGGTGCTGTACTAATGTTTTTTGCTATTTGGTTTTGCGCGGTTAAAAACCCGAGCATACTCGATATGATGGATCAGTTATCTGGCCCTATTATTGCGATGATTTTATTTATTATGCCCATGATTGCTGTTTATAAAGTACCGGCATTACACAAGCATCGTAATCGTTTAAGCACCTTATTTATATTAGCGGTTGGCTCAATGGCGGTAATGGCTTTGCTTTACAGCATGCTTAAATAATACTAAATATACTGGCTATAAGCTTTTTAACACAAAAAAATGGCGCTCATTGAGCGCCATTTTTATTGACTATATTTTGCTATTTAATCTAGGTCTGGCAAGTTACGGCCATAGAATATTTCTTGCATTTCACGGGTCAGTTTAGAGCGAATTTCTTCCTCTTCTTCATCTGACAAATCATCCGTAGAAAGGCCGAACAAATAGGTATTTAAATCAGTCTCTTTTAACATCATTTTAGTGTGAAACAGGTTTTCTTGATACACGTTTACGTCCATCATTTGGTACGCTTCTTTGGTATCTTCTGTCATGAAGTTTTGAATTGAGCTAATTGCATGATCGATGTAGTGCTTAACGCCGTTTATGTCGCGGGTAAAACCACGTACGCGGTAGTCAATTGTTACTACGTCTGACTCTAGACTATGAATAAGGAAGTTTAACGCTTTAAGTGGCGATATTATGCCACACGTTGACACTTCAATATCGGCGCGAAAAGTACAAATACCGTCATCAGGGTGAGCTTCTGGGTACGTGTGTACACAAATATGGCTTTTATCTAAATGGGCAACCACTGAATCTGGTAATGGGCCTGGAGCTTCGTCAGCATCGTAATTTTGCTGCTCTTCTACCGGCTCTTCTGAAACCAAAATAGTTACGCTTGCACCTTGCGGTTCGTAGTCTTGGCGCGCTACATTTAAAATGTTAGCACCTATAATATCAACAACTTCACCTAAAATGTCGGTTAGTCTATCTGCACTGTACTGCTCATCGATATATTCAATATATTCTTTACGTTGTTGCTCGGTCTTTGCATAGCAAATGTCGTAAATACTAAAGCTTAAACTTTTAGTTAAATTATTAAAACCATGAAGTTTAAGTTTATCGAAGGGTTTGTTCATAATAAACCAACCTATAAATTAGTGAAATCTGCTCTAGCAGAATAAAAGTTCGCGGATTTTATACGAATTTTACTCATGGAAAAAGCGTTATTTTACTTGATCTTGCACAACTTCGTGGCTATGCGTAATTTTTACTGTTTTATCAAGCATTAATGCGACCGAGCAATACTTTTCAGCAGAGAGTGAAACAGCGCGTGCAAGGTGCTTTTCAGACACATTATTGCCCGTTGCTACAAAGTGTAAATTAACTTTGGTAAATACTCGTGGGGCAGTTTCGGCGCGCTCTGCCGTTAACTGTACTTCTACGTTGCTAAAATCTTGTTTGGCTTTTTTTAAAATGCTCACTACATCAACCGATGAACAACAACCGATTGACATTAATACCATTTCCATAGGGCTTGGTGCAGCACTGTCGCTACCACCGTCAAATACAACATTATGATTTGAATTAGAGCGACCAATAAAGGTATTACCTTCAACCCATTTTACATTTGCTTGCATTGTTATACCTCAAAAATTATTTTCTTGATTGTATACCAATCAGCTTTAATAAGTGAGCGCCCAGCAATAATATAAATTAGCTTGATCAAGGCACTTAAATTTATGCAAGGGTGGTAAAACCGTCAGCGCATTTAAAGCGTGCTACCGGAAAATATAGAAGGGTTGCGGGCTAAGAAACGGCGTTATCAAATAGGTTTTTAACCAAACCACCAAACTCATCAATAAACATGTGTTGCTCTACCGTAACAGGCCGCGAGGTGATGCTACTGAGGACTTCTTGTAAATCGTAAACTATGCCATCAACTTCACGCACAATTTGGCTACGCTGCTCTGTAGTGAGCTCTGTGTGCTGCTGACATATGAGCATTACGTTTTGTGCAATCACGTCTTCGATTAATTCCATAACCGTAGGTGCACCTGGTTTTATTTCACCCGGCTTTTCAAATAAAGCTAAGTTTTGAGTTAGGTACATAATTAAGTCGTCGTACCCTTGCCTATTTAAAACCATTACACGTATACCTTAAAAATAATTAATTCAGTAATTTAAGCAGAAAGCACTAATAATTACTAGCTTAGCGACATAGCTAATACAAAAAAAGCAGCCGAAGCTGCTTTTATAATTATTTAGTAGTAATTTTAGTCTATTTTTAAGCCTGGGCTTAATGTAGCTGGCATAGCAACTTTTTCAAGCTCTACTGATGCTACTGGGTATGCACAGTAATCGGCAGCGTAATACGCGCTGGCTCTGTGATTACCCGATGCGCCAATACCACCAAACGGTGCAGCACTTGATGCGCCAGTAATTGGGCGGTTCCAGTTAACAATACCAGCGCGAATACGGCGTAAAAAGTGCTCGTAGTCGGCTGCACTGTCGCTAAGTAAACCTGCTGATAAACCAAAGCTTGTGTCGTTGGCTTTATCAATTGCTTGGTCAAAGTCGTCAAAGCGGAATACTTTTAGAAGTGGTCCAAAATGCTCTTCATCTGGGAAGTCGCTAATATTTGTACACTCAATAATACCTGGTGTTACAAAGCCAGTATTAACTGTATGCTCAAGCTCTACCAATACTTGAGCACCAAGCTCAACAAGTTCGTTTTGCGCTTTAACCATACCGGCAGCGGCGGCTGATGAGATCATTGAGCCCATAAATGGCTGATCTGCATCGTCATAATTACCTACTTTAATCGCTTTAGTTGCGGTAATTAAACGCTCCAGGATTACATCACCTTTGCTACCCGTTGGTAAAAATAGTTTACGTGCACAGGTACAACGCTGGCCACTTGAAATAAACGCTGATTGAATAATATCGTGAACAACCGCTTTAGTATCTTCAACGTCAGTAATAATAAGTGGGTTATTACCGCCCATTTCTAGCGCTAAAATTTTACCAGGTTGACCCGCAAACTGTTCATGTAAAATATGACCTGTGCGCGAAGAACCCGTAAAGAACAAGCCATCAATACCTTTGTGAGCAGCAAGGGCTTTACCCGTTGCTACTTCACCTTGTACAAGGTTAATTACACCCGCTGGTAAACCTGCTTTTTCCCACAGCTTAAGCGTAAGCTCGGCAACTTTAGGCGTAAGTTCTGACGGTTTAAATATAACCGTGTTACCCGCTAAAAGCGCTGGCACTATGTGGCCATTAGGTAAATGCCCCGGAAAGTTATACGGACCAAATACAGCTACAACACCGTGTGGCTTGTGGCGGATCATTGCGCGCCCTAGTGGCATTGCATTTTCTACGTCGCCAGTGCGCTCTAAAAACGCTTTTTCAGAAATGGCAATTTTACCAACCATAGCACCCGCTTCTGTGCGAGTTTCCCACAGTGGCTTACCTGTTTCTTGTGCAATAGTAATGGCTAGCTCTTCGCTGTTTTCTTTTAATTGCGCTGCGAATGCTTTAACTATTTCTAAACGTTCAGCAAATGTTTTATCAGCCCAAGCATAAAACGCTTCGCGCGCTGCGCTAACTGCAGCGTCTACTTGCTCTGCAGTTGCTGAGTTTGCTTGGAAAATAACATTGTTATTGGCTGGGTTTACTGAACTAAATTCGGTTCCTTGGCCTTGTGACCATTGACCATTAATAAATTGTGCAGGATGAGTCATTATACTTTCTCCTAAATTAAATCGTGGTTGCGCTTACGCTATCGCCCGCTTGTAAATACAGTGCATCGGCTACTTGTTGCGTTATTACTATGCTGCTCATGCGCTCATCGAACGTCATAGGCACTACAGTTGCTCTAAAATCTGTAAGCTTTTCGTTGGCTAATAACACCATGGTGTCGCCACTTGGTTCACCTATTTCAACTTTAAAGTGTTTAGCATTGCGAATGGTGGCAATGTTATCTACTTTTGCTTCAACTGTGGGGCCGGCATCAAAAATATCAACATACCCATTAAAGGTAAAACCTTCACTTTTTAATAGCTCAATTGCTGGGCGTGTGTTGTCGTGTACTTTACCAATAACAGCTTGCGCATTTTTGCTGAGCAAATTAACGTAAATTGGGTACTTAGGCATTAATTCAGCAATAAATACTTTTTGGCCTATGCCTGTTAAATAGTCGGCAGTTGGAAAGTCCATTGAAAAAAAGTGCTCTTCTAGCCATTGCCAAAATGGGCTGCTGCCATTGTCGTCAGACACACCACGCATTTCTGCAATGACGGTTTGTGCAAAACGCTGCTGATGCTGCTTAATAAACATAAAACGCGATTTTGAAAGTAATTTACCGTTACTGTTTTTGCGGTATGCGTCTTTCAAAAATAATGTACATAGCTCTGTAGCGCCGGTGTAATCGTTACAAAGCGTTAAAATATCAACTGCTTTATATACGTTTAGAGTGCGTGAAGAATGAATCACTTTACTTAAATGATAGTGATAAAATGCATCATCTAAGCCAACAGCGGCTTCTATACCTGAGGTGCCAACTACTTCACCTGTTTCGGTGTCCTCTAGTACAAATAAATAACCTTCGTCGCCCGGCTCGGTAGCAGCTTTTGCAAATGAGCTAACCGAATGATCTATTTTCTTTTGCAATAACTTTTCATTATTAGGTAAAGAAGTAAAGCCATGACCCGATTCGTGGGCTATTTTCACTAATGCAGGGTAGTCACTTTGTTGGATTGGGCGAAGGATCATCATAAACCCGCTTACTCCCTTATATTATAACGGTAAATTAAAATTAGAGGGCAAACTAGGTCTGCCCTTAATAGATATTGTTTGGCTATGTTAAGCGCTTACAACACTGGCTACTGCTTTTTCAAAGCGTGCCATACCTTCACGAATGTCGGCTTCTGGGATAACTAATGATGGTGTAAAACGAACCACGTCAGCACCGGCAACTAATGACATAAGACCGTGCTCAGTACCTGCCACTAAAAACTCTTTTGCACGACCTTTGTATTGCTCGCTTACTACTGCACCAATTAATAAACCTTGGCCGCGAATTTCGCTAAACACGTGGTATTTATTATTAATTTCAGTAAGTAGTTGGTTAAATAATGCTGCTTTTGCTGTTACACCAGCAAGTACTTCTGGGGTATTTACAGTATCGAATGCTGCTTCGGCAACGGCGCACGCTAATGGGTTACCACCATAAGTAGAACCATGCGTACCTACTTTAAGGTGTTGTGCAATTTCAGTTGTGGTGATCATAGCACCAATAGGAAAACCGCCGCCCAATGCTTTAGCCGTAGTTAAAATGTCAGGAACAACGTTTAAACCTTGGTATGCGTATAAGTTACCTGTACGGCCAACACCTGTTTGCACTTCATCAAAAATAAGCAGTGCATTATGTTTAGTACATAAATCACGAACGCCTTGTGCAAATTCGTCAGTTGGCGAAACAATACCGCCTTCACCTTGTAGTGGCTCCATCATTACGGCACATGTTTTGTCGCTAATAAGGGCTTCAAATGCTGCCAGGTCGTTGTAATCACAATGTACAATGTCGCCTGGCTTAGGACCAAAACCATCTGAGTATGCCGCTTGGCCACCAACAGTTACGGTAAAGAATGTACGGCCGTGGAAACCTTTGTTGAATGCGATGATTTGTGATTTTTCTGCGCCAAATTGATCAAGGGCAAAACGACGCGCTAATTTAAGTGCTGCTTCGTTTGCTTCTGCGCCTGAGTTGGCAAAGTAAACTTTTTCGGCAAAGGTTGCATCAACCATTTTTTTAGCTAAGCGTAGTGCTGGCTCGTTGGTCATTACATTTGATAGATGCCAAAGCTTTTCGCCTTGCTCTTTTAATGCGCCTACTAATGCAGGGTGGCAATGGCCAAGACAGTTAACGGCAATACCACCAGCAAAGTCGATAAACTCTCGACCTTGTTGATCCCATACGCGAGAGCCTTCGCCTCGAACTGGAATTACGCTTGAAGGTGCGTAGTTAGGAACCATTACGTGATCAAATAATTCGCGATTGACTGTCATTTTATTTCCTCTTAATTGTGTACATCACAAAGCCGTAAATAGCTGTGTGGTAACCTGTAGCATATGTGTTTTTTAGCAAACTCAGTATAGCGATATTTGCATAAAAAGGGCTGTGTGGTTCAATTTTCAGACGCTTATTATTTCAGAAAACATTGATTATGTCTCTTCAAAAACTTTCATGTAACCCTTGATAATAAAGGGCTTGAGATATAATTTCATAGATAGTGAATAACTATTTGCTTGCTTTATGCAACTCGTTTTTAGCCAATAAAGCGCCTGAACAACGAGCGCGCCTCACTTTAAACGGGGAAATGTATTGAAAAGAGATAATAAAAAGTGAATGGATAGTCGCAAAAAAATTAACAAATTTAATCAATTTGAATAGCAAGATTATTAAAATTGCTTGCTTGGAGTGCTTTTAGCTCTTTTTTGGTGAACTTAAAGTACGAAAACCAACTAAGCGTTTCATCCGGTTCAACTAGCTGATGCTGCTTTAGCGTTAAGTACTGAGAGTAACATCGTGCTTTTAGCATTACCTGCGTTAAAGGCAGCGCTGTATCGCCTTTTTCTACACCATTAACGAGTTGCTGCATTACGCTATTAAACGGCAAATACTTAAAGGCCATTTTTTCAATTATTTTAGCGCTAATAGCCAACGACTGTTCGCTCAGTAAGGTGGTTAAAAATAAAGGGTCTGGTTTTAGCTCTAGCAATGCAGTATGCAAGCCTTTATTCGCTGTAGTGCGAGCAAATTGTACTTTTCGCTGCCAAATTTGCTCAAACACTTTTAAATATAAACGCACTAAGGCTATTTGCCCCACGTTTAATAACATCCCTAAAGTAAAAGCATGGCTTGGGTTAACCTCGTTAACTTCAGCAATTTTTTGTGCAGCAATAGCATTCGCCATGGCGCTTTCTTTTAAGCGCCTTTTTAGTAACGAAAAAGGCTCTGTGCTATAAGGCATCCAATGGCGCACTGCAAAAGTTGGTACTACTAGCTGTAAGTTATCTAGGCCAATATAACGCAGCGCTAAAGCGGGGCTATCTACTTTCACTGCGGTATTTTTGCTGCGCTGATTACGATAATAAGGCAAGTTAACTAAAGTAACTAACTCTCTGCCAAGCCAGCTTAGGTCGTTAACTAAGGGCTCTAAGCGCCCAACCGATGCGCTTTTTGTGGCTAAAATATCTAACATGGCACATACGCTGTCCTCTACACCTATGGTGTTTTGAATAACACTGTCTATATCGCTAAGCTGCTCAGACATCATTTTTTCTATTGCTTTATGCAGTTGCTCGCTCGCTGCTGCACGATATTTATGATGCGCGGTGCTTTTTAGCTTGCGCTTTTGCTGAGCGGCAACCTCTACTTCAAGTAATGTGCGTTGCTTTAGTGGTTCGCCATAGTCCATTTCTAGCGTATGAATAAAGCCAATTTGTTGATGAGCAAAGTTATGACCAAGCAGCAAATCATGTGCTCGTTGATTAAGCATTTTAACAATACGCGGTTGCTGCACTATTTCGGTCATGGCTCTCTGTCTTTAATGTAATGATATTTACTTAATACTATAAGCTTAGAAGCGAGTTAAAAAGTTATCAAGTAACGCTAAACCTTGCTCAGTTAAAATAGCTTCCGGATGAAATTGTACACCTTCAAGTGCTAAGTCTGTATGTAATAATCCCATAATTTCGTCAAACTCACCTTGCTGGGTTTGTGTCCAGGCTGTTACTTGCAACTCTTTAGGCAGCGACTGTGCCTCAACAATTAAAGAATGATACCGACAGACCGTTAAGGGCTTAGCTAAACCTTTAAATACTCCTTGATCGCTATGGTAAATTGGCGATGTTTTACCGTGCATTACTTTTTTAGCACGCACCACCTTTGCTCCTAAGGCTTGGGCAATAGTTTGATGCCCTAAGCAAATTCCTAAAATAGGATACTGCCCTTTTAATTGCTCAACAATACTTAATGAAATACCCGCTTCGCTTGGGCTTTTAGGACCGGGTGATATAACAATATGTTGAGGATTTAACTGCTTAATTTGGCTAAGCGTTATTTGGTCGTTGCGCTTAACCAGTACCTCTTGATCTAAACGCTGAAAGTACTGTACCAAGTTATAGGTAAACGAGTCGTAATTGTCGATCATTAAAAGCATGTAATAAAGCACTCAAAATAGTTATTGTTTGCGAGGAGTTGTTGCATTTTGTATTCTAACTTAAGCATCTTTGAGTGTCAGTGCTTTGTATAGTGATATATAAGTATTTCCGTAATAATAATTAATAACGGCTATGTGTTGATTTATACTCAAGCAACCCCCAGCTCTAATATTATGGCGTACATAAATACCCATACAATCTGAATTTAACTAAACCCTAAGCGTGTTATTTTTAAAACACATTTATTACACGCACCGTTAAGGAGTACCTATGTTAGGCGAAGATCATTCATTAACTCAAGACTTTCCTGAGCACCTAAATACCATTAAAAAACTCAATAGCAATGATCCAGAGTTTGCAGATAAAGCCAAAAAATACAACGCGCTTGATAAAGAAATTCGTACCTTAGAGCTGCAAGACGCGCCTATCGATGACGAGGAAATGCTGCAATTAAAACATGACCGTGTGGTGTTAAAAGATTGGCTACATCAACAACTGTTAAAAGCCAGCTAAGCGCAATTTATACCCATTGTATTTAAGAGCCCTCTGACTTATGGGCTCTTATTACCCTTGCTTCTTAATATACACTGCCACCACCCTTGGTATAAATTACAGCGTTATAGCTATAACAGCCCTTCCTAATATTTAAAAAGCATTGCTATTAATTTAACTTGCAGACAAGCTATCTGTATCTAAGATAAATAACGTTAAGCTTATGTCTAAATACATACTCTCGATTGATCAAGGAACTACCAGCTCTCGGGCTATTTTATTTACCAAAGATGCCAAGGTAGTTGATACTGTTCAGCAAACATTCCCGCAGCACTTTCCCAATAATGGCTGGGTTGAGCACGACCCTAACGATATTTTACAAACCGTACTAAGTACCTGTAAAACAGTACTGGCTAATAACCAGGTTACAGCCGAGCAGGTCATTGCCATTGGTATCACTAATCAGCGCGAAACCACTTTAGTATGGAATAAAAAGACTGGCCAACCAATTTATAATGCCATTGTGTGGCAAGATCGCCGTACCAGCGAGTATTGCGAGCAAATACGTAGCGATAAACTCAGTAAAAAAATTAGCGATAAAACCGGGCTATTATTAGATCCGTACTTTTCAGCCACTAAAATTCGCTGGATTTTAGATAATGTTGCCGATGCACAGCAACAAGCGCTAGCCGGCGAGCTAGCATTTGGTACGGTTGACAGTTATTTACTGTGGCATTTAACCGCTGGCAAAGTACACCGTACCGATGCCACCAACGCCTCACGTACACTATTATTTAATATACATCAGCAATGTTGGGATGAAGAGTTACTAACGCAGTTTAATATTCCACACTCTATGCTTCCAGAAGTGATGGACAGCGCAGCCGAGTTTGGCAGTACCAGCAGTGAAATTTTTGGTGCACCGATTAAAGTTTGCGCTATGGCGGGGGATCAGCAAGCCGCATTAATTGGCCAAGCTTGCTTTAAAGAAGGCATGGCTAAAAGTACCTACGGAACGGGCTGCTTTTTAATGCTTAATACGGGCGATAAAGCCCTTACCTCTAATAACCGCTTATTAACTACTGTGGCTTACAGGCTCAATGGTAGAGTGACCTACGCTATAGAGGGCAGTATTTTTATGGCGGGTGCCACTATGCAATGGATTGTTGAGGGCTTAAAGCTACTTGAACATGCCGGCGACAGCGAGGCTATGGTCAAAGACGTGCCACTGGATCACGGCGTATTTTTAGTGCCTTCGTTTACCGGTTTAGGCGCCCCATACTGGGATGCCAATGCCCGTGGTGCTATTTTAGGTTTAACCCGTGATTCGGGCATTAGCACTATAGTAGCAGCGGCGCTGCAGTCTGTTGGCTATCAAACCAAAGATTTACAAAAAGCCATGGAAGGTGATGGCCTGCGTCCAAGTATTTTGCGCGTGGACGGTGGCATGGCAAAAAATAATTGGGCCATGCAGTTTTTAGCTAATATTTTAGGCGCAAGTGTGGAACGCCCAGCGCTAACAGAAACAACCTCTCTGGGTGTTGCCTATTTAGCAGGGCTGCAAACTGGGATTTATAAGTCAACGGAGCAATTAGCTACTATGTGGCAATGCGACCGTCGTTTTGAACCAACCATGAGCATAGATGAACGTAACGATTTATACGCAAAATGGCAGCACTGTATAGCACAAGTCACACTTTCAAATAACGCAACAAAAGACGACTGCTAATGCGATAGTGTTATTGGCTATTGATATGCCATCGCTTAAATTAATAAAGAGGTATTCAGTGAAATTACTCGATAATGAATATGATTTACTGGTTATTGGCGGTGGCGTTAATGGCACTGGTATTGCGGCTGACGCCGCCGGTAGAGGCTTAAAAGTATTACTGTGTGAGCAAAATGATTTAGCCTCTGCTACATCATCAAGTAGCAGTAAACTTATTCATGGTGGACTACGCTATTTAGAGCATTACCAATTTAGGCTAGTAAAAGAGGCACTTAAAGAGCGTGAAGTGTTATTAAAAAATGCCCCACATATTATGTGGCCGCTATCTTTTAGGCTGCCACATCAAGCGCATTTACGCCCTTACTGGATGATTAGAATTGGGTTGTTTATATACGACCATCTTGCCAAACGCATTACTTTACCCGCATCAAAATCAATTAAATTTACCCGCGATAGTATATTGAATAATACTATTACCCGCGGTTTTGAATACGCTGATGGCTGGGTTGATGATTCGAGGTTAGTTATTTTAAATGCGTTAGCAGCACAGCAAAAAGGTGCAACCATTTTAAGCCGCACGCGCTGTATTAAAGCAGTTCGCAATAACAATAATTGGAGTGTGACCTTAGAGCAACAAGGTAGCAAAAAGCAATGTTCTATAGTTGCTAAAGGAGTTGTTAATGCAGCGGGCCCTTGGGTTGCATCACTTTTTGATGAGGTAATTACTGGGCCGTCGCCACATAATATTCGCTTAGTTAAAGGCAGCCATATTATTGTGCCGCGTATTCACACTGAGCCGCAGGCCTATATTTTACAAAATAAAGATCAGCGTATTATTTTTGTTACCCCATTTGAAGATGACTATTCACTGATTGGCACTACAGATGAAGAATACAGCGACAATATAGCAGATGTAAAAATTAGCGATAAAGAAGTCGATTACTTAATTGGCATTACTAATAATTACTTTAAAAAACAACTTACTCATAACGACATAGTGCATACCTTTAGTGGTGTACGCCCCTTACTAGATGATAACTCATGCGACGCACAAGCCGTTACTCGCGACTACAAACTGATATTATCGAGCAATAATAACCAGGCACCACTGCTAAGTGTATTTGGTGGGAAAATTACCACTTATCGCAAGCTCGCTGAAAACGCAGTAAACGAACTCGCCAGCTTTTATCCGCATATGGGCCAAACATGGACAAAAAATACTCCATTACCCGGTGGCGACTTTTCATCAAAGGTAGTATTAAAGCAACAACTACAGGTAAAGTATGCATGGTTGCCTGAGTTTATTTTAAATCGCTTTATACGCAGTTACGGTACTGGCACTTATACCCTACTTACAGATGCCCAAAGCGTAGCTGATTTAGGCCAGCATTTTGGCCATGGTTTATACGCCACTGAAGTAAATTATTTAGTTAATAGCGAGTGGGCTCGCTGCGCCGAGGATATATTGTGGCGTCGTAGTAAGTTAGGTTTGCGTTTTAATACTGAGCAAATAACAGCGCTGAGCCAGTATATTCAAAATTATAATGGCTCAATACCGCTGTAAACATTTACCAAACTAGCTAGCCGGGGCTAAATGCTCATTAAGTGACGATTTTTCAGATACTGAAAGCGATTGCTTTGCTTTTGCTGCAAAATCGTAACGTACCAATACCGTTTTACCAACTGCACAGCAGTTACCTTGCTGGTGAGCTTCTTGGCGTAATACAAATGAGCTGGTACCTACATGCTCTACTGAGGTTTTAATGGTTACTTCATGGCCATAAAATAACTCACCAACAAACGACACTTCGACTTTGGCAATAATTAGCTTCCAGTCATGTGGGTTTAAATCTGGGGTAAAAAACCTAAAAATAGGCGCACGCGAAGCTTCAAACCATACAGGGAGTACGGTATTGTTAATATGTCCTAGCGCATCTGTTTCACTAAAGCGCGGCATCACTTTTTCAATAAACATAATAATCCAATAATAATTATATAAAGGTAAACTATGACGGACTTTATTCGCGTATACGATAACGCGCTCAGCAATGACTTTTGTGATAACTTTATCACTACCTTTTCTCAAAGCCCGCATATAAAACAAGGGATGACATCTGGCGGTATCGATTTAAATAAAAAAGATAGCCACGACTTGCACTTAAACAATCATCCGGAATACGTTGAGCAATTAAAACACATTCAACAAACCACTGCACAGTATGTTTTTAAATACATTGAAGAACATATTTTTATTATGATTGGTGCCTTTGGCCTAAAAGTGTATCACCCTAAAAGTGGCGAACCTGTTGACTTAACACACGCAAACTTTGATGAAGTGGGTAAACCACAACTGCCCTTATTAGTGCAGCAAATTTTTAGGCTAGGAAATATTCAGGCGCAAAAATACCAAGTTAATAAAGGCGGTTACCCGTATTGGCACAGCGAAGTTTATCCGCAGTTAAATCATAACGAGGCGCTACATAGAGTATTGCTGTTTATGTTTTATTTGAACGATGTTGAACAAGGTGGGGAAACGGAGTTTTATTATCAAAAGCGTAAAATTGCGCCTAAAAAAGGCACTATGGTAATAGCGCCCGGCTACTTTACTCACACTCACCGTGGCAATAAGCCAGTATCTAACGATAAGTATATTTTAACCTCGTGGGTACTGTTTAACCGCGCAGAGCAAATATACGGTGCGCCAAAGAGCTAGCGCACCTTTTTTATGTATATTAACCTAGTAGCTCATCAAACAAATTAAATAACTGATCAAGCTCTGCGGTGGTGTTGTAGTGCATGCAACCAATGCGCACTACGCCACCTTTATCAAGTACGCCTAATTGCTCACACAAACCTTGCGCGTAAAAGTTGCCGTCCCATACACAAATATGTTGCTTACCTAAACATTCAGATACAGCGCGCGGCTCTAAACCTTCAAAAGTTAACGCAAAAGTAGGCGTACGCTCATTTAAACGATCTAAATCATCTATACCAAACAATTTAATACGCGGGTAATTAACTAAGCGCGTTAAAAAGTATTCACTCAGCGCCATTTCGTGTTGCTTGGTTTTAGCAAAGGCAACACTTAACTTTTCGCGGCGTGAATGGCTGTCGTCAAGCTCGCTAATTGCTGCAATGTAATCAACCGCCGCTATAAAACCAGCCATGGCTTCAAAGCTTTGCGTGCCGGTTTCCCAGCGACCAGGCGCTACGTCTTTAGCTGGCTCAACTTTGTACGGGGTAAATCCTTCAAGGTGCTCTTTTTTGCCATAAACCATACCTAAATGCGGGCCAAAAAACTTGTACGCAGAGCAGGCTAAAAAGTCGCAATCAAGCGCTTGTACATCTACAAGTTCGTGCGGTGCATAATGTACGGCATCAACATAAACAAGTGCGCCTACGTTGTGGGCAAGCTCTACAATACGTTTAATATTGTTAATTGAACCTGTGGTATTTGAAGCATAAGTTACCGCTACCAGCTTAGTATTACTGTTTAGTAAACTCTCGAACTGCGCCATATTGAGTGTGCAGTCGGTTTCGTTAATAAGCGCAGTATTAACTTTAACACCTTTATCTTCTGCGGCTTGCTGCCACGACGAAACGTTAGAAAAGTGATCCGCGTTAGTGACAATAATTTCATCACCCGTTTGCCAGTCGCGTGAAATTGCGCGGCTAAAGCTAAACGTTAAGCTGGTCATATTCGGACCAAATACAATTTGTTGTGAGCTGGGCGCATTGAGTAAATCGGCAGCAGCTTGGCGAGCATTTGCCATTAGCTCAACGGTTTTATCGCTTGAGAAAAATGCTCCACCTAAATTTGAGTTGTAATAACCCAAATAAGCAGTCATAGCGTTAAGTACCGATTGCGGTACTTGCGAGCCACCGGGGCCGTCTAAAAACACGGGAGATTTACCATTAACGCTTTGCATTAATGCCGGAAATTGCTCACGTAATTGCGTTATATTCATGCTCATTCCTTAAGACGTTAATACAAAGCAATCCAGGTAACCTGGCTTACTGGCATCAAGTTTATTCATTGGAGTAGCGTTATGCCACACTTGACGGTCGTTAATTACTGCAAACATACCGTCTTTTATGGCCATTTTAAAACAGGGATCGGCTTGCTTGTTTTCGTATACAAGCAATTCACCGCCCTCTAAGTTTTCATGCGATACACCACATACACACACATGATCAAAACCATCTTGGTGCACGCCTTCTGGCGCTGCAGGCGTATCACTATCAATGGCTAACATACGAAATTGGTGAATTTCGATATCACGTTCTTCATCAATCCCGGTAATTTGACGAAACTCATTCACAATACTTTTCATGCCCGCTGACTCAAGTAGGCTTTGCTCTAAATTTTCGTAACTACGCTCAACATTACCCTGAAAGGTATTAATTGCATCATCTTGTACAAATGCTTTTGTTGCTTGTAGCTTTAGCTCACCATTTTGTAGTTTAACTACAGAGTAACGGCGTTTACGAAAGGCACCATCTGCATAAGGATTAGTCGGCAGGTTATCAAAAGAAGGCTTAACCAAATCAATATTTGTTTGGTTAATAAAACGCAGCTGCAGTAAATTCTGGGGGTTTAAAGCGGTCATAAAAATCCTGCTATAGTAATTATAATATTGCAGAGATTTTAATGCATGCAAAGAGGATTTATTGCTTTATTATTTAACTTCAAAACAATTAACCACCAAAATTAATACAATAAATGCAAAAAAACAACATTAACTATCTAAAATTTATTTTTGCCAATAAAAAACCCGCAAAAGCGGGTTTTTAAATAAGCTGTAAAAATTATACTGCTTGTTGAATGATCACGTTGTCTGCTTTTTTAGTGTAAGCAGGCATGCGATGGAAGTTCAAGTAGCGATATGTATCTGACGCTGTTGCATTGATCTTCGCTGCATATTCTTGATACTCAGCAGCAGTTGGCAATCGACCGATAATTGCCGCAACTGCAGCAAGTTCAGATGATGCTAAAAATACATTTGCACCATTACCTAAACGGTTAGGGAAGTTACGTGTAGAGGTAGACACTACCGTTGCTTTATCAGCAACACGTGCTTGGTTACCCATACATAATGAACAACCTGGAGTTTCTATACGTGCGCCAACACGACCAAAGATGCCATAGTAGCCTTCTTCAATTAGTTGGTCTTTGTCCATCTTAGTAGGTGGAGCAACCCAAAGCTGAGTAGGTAGTTGACCTTTAAAGCCATCTAGTAACTTACCAGCCGCGCGGAAGTGACCAATGTTAGTCATACAAGAACCGATGAATACTTCATCAATTTTCTCGCCAGCAACATCAGAAAGTAAACGCGCGTCATCTGGATCATTTGGAGCACAAAGAACTGGCTCTTTAATCTCAGCTAAGTCGATTTCAACTACGTGAGCGTATTCAGCATCTTTATCTGCTTCCATAAGCTCAGGATTAGCTAACCAGTCTTGCATTGCATTAATACGACGTTCAATCGTACGTACATCGCCATAACCTTCAGAGATCATCCACTTAAGCATAACAATGTTTGATTCTAGGTATTCAGAAATAGACTCTTTTGAAAGCTTAACCGTACAACCTGCAGCTGAACGCTCAGCAGATGCATCTGATAATTCAAACGCTTGCTCAACAGTTAGGTGCTCAACGCCTTCAATTTCTAGTACGCGACCAGAGAACTCGTTGATTTTACCTTTTTTCTCAACTGTTAATAAGCCTTGCTTGATACCGTAGTAAGGGATTGCATGTACAAGGTCACGTAATGTGATACCTGGTTGCATTTCGCCTTTAAAACGAACCAAAATTGACTCAGGCATATCAAGAGGCATAACACCTGTTGCTGCTGCGAATGCTACTGCACCCGAACCAGCTGGGAATGAAATACCTAATGGGAAACGTGTATGCGAATCACCACCAGTACCTACGGTATCTGGTAATAACATACGGTTTAACCATGAGTGAATAATACCGTCACCTGGGCGAAGTGAAACGCCGCCACGGTTCATGATGAAATCAGGAAGCGTGTGATGCGTGTTTACATCAATAGGTTTTGGGTATGCCGATGTATGACAGAAAGACTGCATTGTTAAGTCTGCAGAGAAACCTAAACAAGCTAAATCTTTAAGTTCATCACGTGTCATAGGACCTGTTGTATCTTGCGAGCCAACAGTTGTCATTTTAGGCTCACAGTATTGACCTGGGCGAATACCTGCAACGTTACATGCTTTACCAACCATTTTTTGCGCTAGTGTAAAGCCTTTATCTGATACTTCAGTTGCTGTTGGTACTTTAAATATATCAGTAGCACCTAAACCAAGTGATGTACGTGCTTTGTCTGTTAAACCACGACCAATGATTAGTGGAATACGACCACCAGCACGAACTTCATCTAAAATCACTTCAGATTTAAGTTCAAACTTAGAGATTACTTTATCAGTACCATGCTGCTTAACAACACCTTCGTATGGGTAGATGTCAATTTGCTCGCCCATGTTAAGTTCATCAACATTTAGCTCAATTGGTAAAGCGCCAGAATCTTCCATAGTGTTAAAGAAGATTGGTGCAATTTTATTACCTAGACATACACCGCCAACACGCTTATTTGGTACAAACGGGATATCATCGCCCATAAACCAAAGCACTGAGTTAGTTGCAGATTTACGTGAAGAACCCGTACCAACAACATCACCAACGTAAGCTAGTGGTAAGCCTTTAGTTTTTAATTCTTCTAGTTGGGTGATTGGGCCTACTTCGCCTGGTTTGTCAGGAGTGATACCATCACGTTCAATTTTTAGCATAGCTAAAGCATGTAGTGGAATATCTGGACGAGACCATGCATCTGGTGCAGGTGACAAGTCATCCGTATTTGTTTCGCCAGTTACTTTAAATACAGTAACTGAAATCTTTTCAGCAACAGCTGGTTTATTAGTAAACCATTCTGCATTTGCCCAAGACTCAATAATTTGCTTAGCGAATGTGTTACCCGCTTTTGCTTTTTCTTCTACATCGTAAAATGCATCAAACATTAATAATGTGTTTGAAAGGCCTTTTACTACAATAGGTGCAAGTGTGTCGTCATCAAGTAGGTCTATCATAGGTGCGATATTGTAACCGCCTAGCATAGTTCCTAATAATTCTGCCGCTTTTTCTTTAGAAAGTAGTGGAGAATTAGTTTCACCTTTAGCAACTGCCGCTAAAAACCCTGCTTTGATATAAGCTGCATCATCAACACCTGCCGGTACACGATTAGCAAATAAGTCGAGAATAAACTCTTCTTCACCAGCCGGTGGAGTTTTGATTAATTCAATAAGATCAGCCGTTTGCTGAGCATCTAATGGCGCTGGTACGATACCTAACGCGGCACGTTCTTCTACGTGTTTACGATATTCTTGTAGCACAATATTGCCCTCTTGGTGACGTGAAAATATTCGGTAGCGCTTCATAAGCGCAATGTTACCCAATACTTATAGTATTCTAACGCTTAATTATAAAGCTTTTGTAGGTAGATGAAAATCTATCCAGTTCAGCAACTGATTATACCGACTATAAGTATTATGAATAGTAGATAAAGTAAAATCAATTTCTATGAATGTTTATTAAGTAAGAATCATTAGTATTAATTTTTAATTTAAGTTTTTAGTAGGCATAAAAAAACCCAGCATAAAGCTGGGTTTTTGTAATTCAATCGATTTTATTAACGTAAAACTTTAACGTTTTTAATCGTTTTGATATGCGCTTCTACACGACGGTTTTCTTCGTGTGCTGCTTTAGTGTTCGCTTCATTTTTAAGACGCTCTTCACCTAAACCAACTGTAGTAATACGGTCTTCTGCTACGCCATCAGCTACTAATTTTTTAGCTACTGCGTCAGCACGTTTTTTAGATAACCACTTGTTGTAAGATGCTTTACCTACAGAAGAAGTATGACCTTCTAAAAGAACAGTTGTATCTGGGTACTCTTTTAAGAACTCAGCTACTTTATCGATATCGTTTAAGTACTGTGTAGATACTGCAGATGTATTATTAGGGAAAGTCACTAATAAGCTTACAGTTACTTCTTTATCTTCGTATAATGTACAACCTGTGCCATCAACTGCATCTGTCATTGGTGTGTTAGGACACTGATCATCTGCATCTGGAATGTTATCGTTGTCGCTATCTACTGGTGCAACTTCAACAATTACTGGCTCTGGAGCTGGTTGAACTGGCTCTTCTGCTACTGAACTTTGACCAAATAAGTAGTTAATACCTAGTTTAGCGTTCACATCGGTATAACCACGGTCAAGACCTTGATAAACAGATGTTTCTGCGTTAACAAATAAGCCGTCTGTAATGAAGTGCTGGTAACCAACACCTGCGTTTAAGAAAGTATTATCTGTTGCTACTTTTACTTCTTTAATACCAAATAAACCATAGAAAGGACCGCCACCAAAGTGGTAAAGTGCATCAACACCAAAACGCTCGCCGTCTACGTCGTTACGATTACCATTAGGAATCGGATTTTTAAGAAATGCATTAAAGTCCATATCTGCATACTCAAGACGTGCACTCCAGTAATCACTGAAACGGTAGCCAACTTCAGCACCCCAACTTGCAGATTCATTAACTTCCAAGTTTTGGTGCATGTTTAAGTTTTTCCAAGATGCATCGTAATAGTCACCGAACACACCAATGTAAAAACCTTCAGTTTTTTCTGCTGCAAATGCTGATGCGCTAGTTGCAGCTAACGCGATTGCGATTGTAAGTGATTTTAATTTCATTGTTTTCTTCCCATTTTAACAATTAAAAAATATAGCTAATTCTTTCTAGCTCAACCAGTTTTATTAATATTACCTGATCCTTTATTAATCAATACTTAACAAAAGATAAATTAATTCGTTTTCAACACTCTATATACAAGTATCAGTAAGTTTAGGACATATTAATTACTTTACCCAACCCCTAGATAATAAATACTATCGCTAGTATCTAAATTTATTAAATAACCATACCGACTTCACTAGCTGAGTTTATATTGAGCTCCAAGCTCCTAGCTTTAAATGCATATCAATAATATCAGCTCAGTTTATTGTGCTCAATAATAAAGCAGCGCTACGGCCGCTAAATGACCTTTAATAATCAGCAACTTAAATTTCAATCTAATAATTAAGTACCACAAAAAGTATAATACTCTTTATCGCTGCTAGGTGCATCCTGAAATTTTGCCAATTTGTCTGTATTTTCATAAGGTGTGTGCATAACCTGCATAAACTCATGCAGTAATTCACTTGAGCCAGTCTTATTATACTCACTAAGTATTTTTTCGATCACATGGTTACGAGGAATAACTCGCGGATTAGCTGCGCGCATTACGGTATAGCTGCGATCATCGGTACGTTTTTGCCACTTACCGGCCCACTGAACTAATACCACTGGTATGCTCACTCCACCTGTTAAAGACTCGGTTAGTGCATCAAACGTGTTGGTATAGTCGAGTTGGTGCTCTTTTAATAACTGTAATAGCTCTGCAATTAACTCTTTATCGGCTGTATCTGTGCCAGCTAAGCCCAGTTTTGTTGCCCACATTGCACTAAATTCAACATTAAATTGCTCAGCAAAACCATCTATTATTGGGGTCATTAACGCCACAGCTTGTTCGTCGTCATCATTTACAAGCGGTATTAAACTCTCAGCTAAGCGGGCGCAGTTCCAGTTAGCAATATTAGGTTGATTACCAAATGCATAACGCCCTTGCTTATCAATAGAGCTAAACACGGTATCAAAATCGAAGCTGTTCATCATGGCACATGGGCCATAGTCGATAGTTTCGCCGCTAACCAGCGTATTATCGGTATTCATTACCCCATGTATAAAGCCTACTCGCATCCAACTAACCACCAGCTCAACTTGGTTTTTAATCACTGCAGCTAAAAATGCTAAATAGCGCTCAGGTCCTGTTGCTTGAATTTTTGGGTAATGACGCTCAATAGCTAAGTCGGCAAGGTTTTTAAGCCCTTCAACGTCGCCTTGCGTTGCTAAATACTGAAACGAGCCAACACGAATATGGCTACTGGCTAAGCGTGTTACAATAGCGCCAGGTTGAGGTGGGTTTCTGTACACGGTTTCGCCACTACCAACCACTGCTAAGCAGCGCGTAGTTTTAATACCTAACGCTTGCATTGCTTCGCTCATTATATATTCACGAATTGCTGGGCCAAGTGCACAGCGGCCATCGCCACCACGAGAGTAAGGAGTGGCACCTGAGCCTTTTAATTGAATGTCCCACAACTGGTTTTGCGCATCCTCTACTGCACCTAGCAAATGAGCACGCCCGTCGCCTAAACGAGGTGAAAAATGTCCAAATTGATGCCCTGAGTATCCCAGTGCAACCGCTGCAATTGCTTGCTGTTCGTTGCCGCTAAAAGTACTGGCCCGTAATTCAGGAACTACATTAATATTAAACGCTTTAGCTAAGCTGTCGTTCCATAGTAATAGCTGTGGGGCGGCCACCTTAGATGGGCGATCTTCAATTGCAAAATTGTCGGCTACTTGTCTGTACCTTGGCATTAAATTCATAACTACCCTCTACTGTTGTTGGCTTATACCTACACGATTATCGCCTACACTGTAGGCTATAATTAAGCTTAGCTCTTGCATGCTCAAACCGCTTTGTTGTTGTAATTCATTAAAGAACGCTTGCGCTGCAGTTAACGACTTTTTAGTTTGTAAGCCACCATCAATAATTTTATGCGCGCGCAAATAACTCTCAACATCCCGCGATAATAAAAAGGTGTCTTTACCCAATGCACGCAAAGTATAAGGGCCGGTATTTCCACCCAAGCGTGCACCGTGTTTTTTTAAGTACGCCCACAAACCAATAATATCTTCACTTGGCCAGTCTGCAATAAACTGACTAAAGCTACCATGTTGCTGGGTAACCTCATGGATCATGAACGCATTTTCGGGGATCGTTTTTACTTTTTTATAATTACGAACAATGCGCTCGTCGCTGGCTTTTTGCTCCAACATATCGGGTGGCATCATTAATAATTTTTCAACGCTAAACTGCCAAAAAACCTCTCTAAAGCCTGCCCACTTGCTGTTAATAACCGACCAGTAAAAACCACTTTGAAAAACCTTGCGCGTAAACTCTTCCAGCCAATCATCATCACTTAAAGCTACTAATTGTCGCTTAGATGCAGGTTTAGCGAGTAATTGCTGTAGCATTTGTGTTGAGCCTTTTCGCTCTACTGCTCGCTGATAAATATCATTAAATTTTTCCATCTGCTTGAAACCTTATTTTGCAGTTACAAATTTCGCGCCGCGATTACCCCCTAGTTTAAGGGAAATCGTCCTTATACGTAACCGTTACCAAAATCGATGACACTATCTGCACTTAGCTGCTTGACACCCAGATGGCTAAAATGATTTAATCATCGCACTTACCCTATTTAATTATATTTGTATTGCTAGCAGTACAAATATAAAGGGCTGGAAGAGGTGCGTTATTCAGGTAGCGTATGTTAGGAGCACAAACTCCATTGAGCATACGTAAGGGGAATCAACGCCGAGAAACAACAATATTTGTGTCATTGTTGTTTCGGGCGACTAGGTTGAATCCTAGCGACTGTCACCAATAGCTATTTAAACGTAGCTTATTAGTTTGGTGGAGAGCTTCTGGTCTTAGTATAATAAGGCCGTGCGCCCTATTATTTAAGCCCATTCGCTCTTCGAATTATAACATACCCTACACGTGGGTATTTGTTCGAACGATGTTAATGCGGCTCTTTCCTATATAGCTTCTTAACTCACCGAACATTCTATAAGTTCGCGAGAGATGATCAAAAACTTTAATTTAGATGACTACTCAGTCTGGACGGCGCTCGTTACTCCGTTTAATCAAAACGGTACAATCGACTATGGTACCTTAACCACTTTGGTTGCTGAGCAAGCCGCTGCCAATAATGCTATTTTACTACTAGGCAGCACAGGCGAAGGCTTAGCCTTAACACTTAAAGAGCAACAAGCCATTGTTGAGCACGTGTGCCAATTATCGCCTAATGTACCCTTAATGGTGGCTGTAGGTGGTATGAACCTCAAACAGCAATTAGCCTGGGTTGAATACTGTAACCACTTGCCTATTCATAGCTTTTTACTTGGCTCGCCGCTTTATGCAAAGCCCGGTGTAATTGGGCAAACCCATTGGTTTGAAAGCCTTTTAAATATAAGTAAACACCCTTGTATGCTTTATAACGTACCAGGGCGAAGCGCTGTCGATATTCCAGTGGCAACCATTCAAAACCTACAACAACATAAAAACCTATGGGCACTTAAAGAAGCCAGTGGCAACATTGCGCAATTTGAAGCTTACCGTCAAGCGGCTCCTAACTTAGCTATTTTTAGCGGCGACGATGCGCTTATGCCCTACTTTGCCCAAGCCGGCGCTAAAGGGCTGGTATCGGTAGCAGCTAATGCTTGGCCGCTACAAACTCACGAATTCGTACAGCGTAGCCTAAGTGGCCAATACCCCAATTTATTTACTCAGTGGTCAAGCGCAATCAGTAGCTTGTTCACTGTAGCAAACCCCATTCCCGTTAAAGTACTCATGCATTTACAAGGGCGATTAACGAGTTCGTATTTACGCCCACCGTTAACTCACCTCGAATTAACGCAAACAACGTGCATTGAACAAGCAAACAACACCATTTTATCTTGGCATTAAACATAGGTTTTTATAATGAGCTGGTTAGAACTATTAAATAATTTAGAGTCGGGCGCAGTACGCGCAGCATCACAAAACGAAAGCGGCCAATGGCAGGCTAACGTTGCAGTAAAACAGGGTATTTTAGAAGCCTTTAAAAATGGTACAAACACCGAATTTGTCGGTGGCTTTGTTGATAAACATAACTTAGCGCCACAACAGTTTAGTGCCACCGATGGCGTACGTATGGTCCCGGGTGGCTCAAGCGTTCGCCGTGGTGCTTATGTAGCTAAAGGCACTATTATTATGCCACCAGCGTATGTAAATATTGGCGCATACATTGACGAAGGCACTATGGTAGATAGTCACGCTTTAGTTGGCTCGTGCGCGCAAGTAGGTAAAAATGTCCACCTTAGCGCAGCCGTGCAACTTGGCGGTGTGTTAGAGCCAATTGGTGCCAGCCCAGTGGTAGTTGAAGATGATGCATTTATTGGCGCAGGCTGCGTAATTGTTGAAGGCGTAGTAATTAAAAAAGGCGCAGTACTTGCCCCTGGTGTGCGTTTATCGGCCACAATTCCGGTTTACGACTGTGTAAACGAGCGCCAACTAGACAAAGGCGAGCCAATTCCTGAGTACGCTATTGTAATACCAGGCTCTCGCCCTGCTTCAAACGAATGGGCGCGTGCACAAGGTTTAAGCATGTCGTGCGCGTTAATTGTTAAGTACCGCGATGAGCAAAGTGATGCATCATTACTACTTGAAGAGGTTTTACGTTAATGAGCTTTTTGAGCACGGGCGTTAAAACGGCAATTAATGAATTATCAAGCCAACTCGATAGCCCATTTTTTGTTTACGACCTAGATACGCTAAATAGTCACTTGGCACAATTGGTCGCACAAACCGAGGTAAAACTTTGGTATGCGGTTAAAGCGAATCCGCTGTCTAAAATTATTCAATGCTTAGATAACGCCGGGTTTAATTTTGACGTAGCCAGTAAAGGCGAGCTTGAGCAAGTACTTGCTCAAGGCGTTAGTAGCGATCGCGTGCTCAACACCGGGCCAGCTAAAAGCCCAAAACAAATTAAACACTTTATTGAGCGCGGCGTACGTACTTTTGTTGCCGAAAGTATTAATCAAGTTCGCTGGCTCAATGAGCAAGCCAAGCTACAAAACTGTCAACTACAGGTATTACTGCGCGTACAGTTACGTTGGCCCGAGGGCGAAAAAAATCCACTAGGTGGCGATAGCCTCACGCCATTCGGACTCGGTTGTACAGAGTGGCAGGCACTTAATATTACCGACTATGACGCACTTAGCTTTGATGGCCTGCATATTTTTCAATGGGGAAATATGCTCAGCACGCAAAAACTCAGTGAGTTGTGGTCACAAATGATTGCACCACTTAGCCAACTTGCCCGCGATTTAAATATAAACCTTAAAATTTTAGATTTAGGTGGCGGCTTAGGTATTCCGTATACGCAAAACGACATAACGCTTAATTGGGATGACTTAATAACTGCCCTCGCTAAAATTAAAAAACAGGCGGGCGTTGAAGAGTTATGGATGGAGCTTGGCCGCTATGCCGTGGGTGAATGCGGACATTACGCAGCCCCAGTAGTAGAGCGCAAACAAAACTATGGCCAACAACAAGTTATTTTAAGTGGCGGTATAAACCACTTATTGCGCCCAGCCGTCACCAGTCAAGACTTTCCAGCAGCATTACTACGAGATTCACACACACCAACCCAAGCTATGAGCTTATACGGGCCACTTTGTACCGCACTCGATAGCTTGGGCGAGCACGCATTACCAAGTGATCTCAATGAGCACGACTGGTTGGTGTTTAGTCAATGTGGTGCCTATGGCTTTAGTGAAAGTATGCCGTACTTTTTATGCCACGAACTTGCTGGCGAATATGTTTTAGAACAAAACAAACTTAGCTGTTTGCGTGCAGCCGAAGATGCCAGTTATTACTTGAGATAATGTACCTAAGATAATGTACCTGAGATAAAATTAAAATGTTGAGATACTCATGATCGCCTCACCAATTAGTCAAGAAAACATCGTCGTTGGTGAAGTTGCCAATGGCTTACCACTCACTATTCCTGTGTATCGTTTAAAAGGCGATGGCACGGGGCCAAGTGTGTATATTCAGGCCAACATGCACGGAGCTGAAGTACAAGGTAACGCGGTAATTTTTCAACTACTTGAACAATTAAAGCACCTTAATCTTAAAGGTGATATTACTTTAGTGCCTTATGCCAACCCTATTGGTTGCAATCAAAAGTCGGGGGAATTTACCCTAGGTCGGTTCGACCCTATCACCGGCACTAATTGGAATAGGATGTATCATTATAATACTGATTTAGTCACTCAGTTTGCACAAAACCATATGCAATACGACGATGCCATATTAAAAAGCGCGTTCAAACAGGCACTTATTGACGAAGTTGACAGTAAACTTAATGGCCCTGCTTATTTACTCAATACTGGTAAACGCATTGCGCTTAACTTACAAAAGCTCGCTCACCAAGCTGATATAGTACTGGATTTACACACAGGTCCTATTTCAAGCAAGCACTTGTACTGCCCAACCTATGCGACTAATAGCGCTCGCTACTTTAATATTGAGCACGTACTGCTTATTCCAAGTGACTTTGATGGTGCGATGGATGAAGCAAACTTTTGTCCGTGGTGGCATTTAAGCGAAGCACTGAGCAAACAAGGCCGCGAGCTCAGCATACCTGTAGAAGCTTTTACTGTAGAGCTAGGCAGCCAAGAAAAAATAGACTTGAGCGAAGCACTGAACGATGCAAACAGTATTTTAAGTTACTTAAATTATAAAGCCGTATTTGTAAATGCGCCCCACACTCCAGCTAACATTACTCGCTACGCGTGTCATTTAAACGATTACTTTGCTTACTACGCGCCCATGGGCGGAATGGTTGAGTATATTGCCCCCCTAGGCGGGCATATAAAAGCCGGTGAGCCAATTGCTAAAATACTGCGCATGGAGCGTTATTTAAGTGAGCAACCACTACAAACACTTTCCCTTGAATCTGACGCTATTGCCATACTGCATTTTGCCTCGGCGAGCGTTAATCAAGGCACTGAACTGTATAAGTTTTTTACTAACGTATTTGAGCTTTAAGCTCTCCCTTCTCATTGCGTGAGAGTAAGTTAACTATAGTTAATTTGCATTATAAAAGCGGCTTAGGCCGCTTTTATTTTGATCTAATTATACTAAATATACGTAAATTCAGTAAAAGTTCACCGTTACATATGTAAAAAGGCGTTATAATTAAATTAACGCATTAAACCATCAATACTCACAAAGGAATTACAATGAGCTGGCGATACTTGATCATACTTTCAACATTAGTTAGTACTACTGTTTTTGCTGAAGAAAAACCTAAAAGCAATGAGCAAAATAGTAATATTGAGCTGGTAAAACAATGTATTTTAAATGAAGTGATTGGTGGAGACGGCAAGCAAACACTCGATCAGCTTCGTAAAAAGTGCTCCGCTCTTGAAGAAGATAAGCAACTTACCGCCATCGATAAGCGCAAAGCACGAGAAGCAGTAAGCCAAAAAAACCGTAATGTGATTACGCCACATAAACGTAACTACATTTTACCTATTTCATATGTATCGCATCCGAACAATAGCTCGTTTGAAACATTTGACGAGCTAACTGGCGAAAAAAATGACGAGCCACTCGATAACTTAGAAGCCAAATATCAGCTTTCAATTAAAGTGCCTCTATTCAATGACTTTTCAGATGAAGACCAAGCTATATTTTTTGCCTTTACATTACAGTCATATTGGCAGCTTTATAACAAAGAAAGCTCATCACCTTTTCGTGAGACTAACTACGAGCCAGAGGTTTTTTGGGTTAACTATTTAGATCCAGAACACGTTCCTTGGGGCGACGAAATGGCTGTTGTTTTGGGTATTTCGCATCAGTCTAACGGTAATAGTCAGCCAAATTCACGTTCATGGAACCGTATTTACGCTAACTTTATTTGGGAAAAAAATGGCTTTGTATTTAACTTTAAGCCTTGGTATCGTATTTCAGAAAGCGAGAAAGAAACACCTTTAGATCCAAGAGGCGACGACAACCCTGACATTTACAAATACATGGGTTACTTTGAGTTTAGCGGTGCGTATCGCCTTAATGAACATGAATTTAGCTTTATGACCCGTAACAACTTAAATTCAGACAATCGCGGTGCATTACAGCTCGATTGGTCATTTCCGCTTTGGGGCCGAGTGCGTGGTTATGCACAGTACTTTAATGGCTATGGCGAAAGCTTAATTGATTATAACGCTGATATAGAAAGAATTGGCGTAGGTATACTACTTACCGATTTACTTTAATTAATTAGCGATTAAATTAAACAAATTAAAAAGCCAAGCATCGCTTGGCTTTTTTCGTGCTTTAATTTAACTATAAAGTGCTAACAGCTTATTTTTTTACTACAAACTGCCCTTCAAATTCAGCCACTACCTTATCACCATCATAAATAATAACAGGTACTAAATAGCTGGCTTTACCTTCAGTTTCTAACTCGCTGAGCTTACCCTTACAGCTTTGTATATCAACACAGCCGCGTGGATCACTGCTAAGCGGTTTTAAATATTTAATATTGGCATCGGCTAATACAATATTTCCTTCAAGCCCTGCTTCTTTTAATGCTAAGTAGGTTGCGCCCCACCCCGTAAGGGTTGCTAAGCTATAAATAGAACCAGCAAACATAGTGTTATGCAGGTTTAAATTAGCATCTAAATCTGCGCTAGTCGTAAATTGCCAGTCGGTATAGCTCTCTACTTTAATGCCCATTGCATCACTAATTGGGATTGATTCACGCCAGGTGTTTTGCAGCACTTGAGTCCAGTTAGGGTGGCGAAACCAGCCTGGCTCTGATGGCTTTTGTTTTACCATTTTATAGTGTTGTACATCGCCGTACGCTAAATGCGCTTTTTCTTGTGTTTCATAACCATGGCGCTTATAAAATTCGAGTGCGCGCTCGCGTGCAAATAACACCAACTCTGCAGCGTCTTGTGACCATGCTATTTTTTCTAGGTCATGTAATAAACGACTACCAATATGCTGATTACGACTTTCTTCAGCTACAGCCATATAGCGAACCTGAGCTTGTTGCTGGTTATTAAAGTGCAGCCGCGCCACCCCTAATACTTTACCCGCTTTATTTTTAATAAAGCGATGCTCGGCATCTTGTTCTAAATCATCCTGTTCAGAACCACGTGGCTCACCCCAAGGGGCACGTAAAATTTCCCAACGTAATTGATAATAGGCTTGCCAATCTTCACTACTTTGCGGTGTACTTACCTGAAACATACATACTCCTGCTGTTAAGCCGTAAATAAAATACAACGTCACTTAATTATGGCAAATACCATACTCCATCTAAAAAAAACTGCCAATACGACTTTGGTGATGGCAAATACAAAGTGTAAAAAATTAATGACAAAAGCCATTGCGCTTTGCTTGGGCTAGTTTATGCTGGGCAACATGAGCGAATACATAAACCCTGTAAATGGCCTGATTAATAGCTATTTTATTGAAAATAGCCACAGTATTGGCCAGTTACTTTATTGGCATAAATATGGGGGCGATCACATTCAAGTACGCCAACATCAGCAACTGCGTTGGCTGCTAATAAATGACACTCTGCAATCTGTGGTAACGCAGCAGCAACCAAGCAATTTATTACTGCCACACTTACAGTGCTTAGCACAGCATTGGCACACATTAAGTACCCCTAAAAAAGTACTCGAACTGGGGCTTGGCGGCGGCGCAATTCGTAATTATTTGCTGCACCAATATCCACACGCAAAAATCACCTCAGCTGAAATAAATGCAGATATAATTAGTTGTTATAAAAAGTTTTTTACTACGCAGCAAGTGCCTAATAATAATACACAGCGGTTACTTTGTGAGGATGCTCAGCAAGTACTGGCGCGCGCCCGCAACATAGATTGGATTATTTTAGATTTATTTAGCCAAATAGACGCACCACGATTTTTATTCGCACCCGCTTTTTATCAAAAAATACACGCAGCCCTTAACAACAACGGCACGCTATTTATTAATTTTTTATCGCAACATGAGTCGCAATTAAAACAGTTACAGCAAGTATTACTTAATGTATTTGGTTATAAAGTTAGCCCGCAAAAGGTAGCAGGCTATATAAATCATATTGTGGTGATCACTAAACAGCTAAATTAAAGGTTACTGGCCCATCGTTACACAAACTCACTTGCATATCGGCACCAAACTCACCGGTAGCAACCGTTAAATTGAGCGCCTTGGCTTGCGCTACAAAGTATTCGTATAACTCATTAGCTTGGCTTGGAGTTGCCGCCGATGAAAAGCTAGGTCGCATGCCCTTTTTAGTATTTGCCGCCAAAGTAAACTGCGATACTACCAACAGCTCACCAGCAATATCTTTTAGACTTAAGTTCATTTTGTCGTTTTCGTCAGTAAAAATGCGGTAATTACTAATCTTATGCAGCAACTTATCGGCCGCTTGCTCGTCATCTTGTTTTTCAACACCCAACAACACTAAAATTCCTTGGCCAATTTCGCCAACTACTTGGTTATTAATTTCTACTTTGGCATGTTTTACACGTTGTATTAAACCTTGCATTTTATAGCGTATCCTTTGTATTTTCTTGCTCGTCTAGCTCTATTTCGGGCGTGTCTTCAATATTTTCAGGGCTAATACACGCCGTAAGCTCAGCGCCTAGCAACACCACTATCCACGACAAATATATCCACACAAACAAAATAGGAATGGTAGCAACTGCACCATAAATAACTTCATAAGATGGAAAGTGGCTAATATAAAGCGCAAAACCTTTTTTAGTTAACTCAAACAACATGGCAGCAAATAGTGCACCTGGTATCGCCGCTTTAAACGAAACCCGAGTGTTGGGCACCAAGGTGTAGAGCATAATAAAACCCACCATAGAAATGCCGTACGGCAATAACTTTAATAAAAAGCCACTAAACCCCGGAATCCCCTGATCAGCAAACGACACCAACGATACAATATACGAAGTAACTGCAATACTGCCGCCTAAAAATACGGGCCCTAAACTAAGTACCATCCAATAAACGGCAAACGAAATCATCATTGGACGCTTTTTCTTAATTCGCCAAATACGGTTAAGCGTGGCATCAACATTACGAATAAGTAACAAGGCAATAGCAGCTAAAAAGCCAATGCCCACTGCGGTCATTTGATTTGCATTGCCCGCAAACGAGCTAATATGCTCTTTAATAACATCTGACGAAGTAGGCACAAAGTTAGTAAATAAAAAGCTTTCAATTGCTAATCGAGTTGATTCAAACCCCGGAAAAGCCGAAAATATCGCCACACCTACGGCAATTAATGGCACCAAAGACAGCAAAGTTACATAAGCTAAATAGCCCGCGTTAACGGTTATTTGGTCATCAATACAGCGGTTAATATATTGCATCCACCAGCCGGGTTGCTGCCGTAAAAAAGATCCAACTTGCTGTTTATAATAAGAGAGCTTATCGTTCATAACATTGACTTGTGCTAATATAATTTTGACCATAATAACAATCAGCACCATAATTTACAGCATTAACACACGTAAATAGGAAACCAAATGAAAAAACAAACATTACTGAGTGTTACCGTACTTGCACTTGTACTAACATTATCGGGTTGCCAGTCAGCTTATTACTCGGCCATGGAAAAAGTAGGTGTTCACAAACGTGATATTCTTATTGACCGCGTAGAAGAAACCAAAGACTCGCAACAAGAGTCTCAAGAAGAGTTTAAATCAGCGCTTGAGCGCTTAACTACACTTATTGATTTTAATGGTGGCGAACTGCAAGACACTTACAATCAGTTAAACGATGACTATGAGTCGAGCTTAAATGCCGCTAACGAAGTGTCAACTAACATCAATAAAGTAGAAGACGTAGCAGAAGCCTTATTTGATGAGTGGAGCGATGAGCTAGAGCAATATAAAAGCGCATCACTTAAACGTGAAAGCAGTAAAAAGCTAGCCGCGACTAAGCGTCAATTTGATCAGCTATTACGCTCAATGCGCAGTGCAGAGAGCAAAATGGAGCCGGTATTAACATCGCTTCATGATAACGTTTTATACTTAAAGCATAACTTAAACGCACAAGCGGTATCGGCTATTAAAGGCGAGTTCACTAACCTTAAACGCGATATACAATTGCTTATGAACGACATGAACAAATCGATTGCCGACTCAAATAAATTTATTGAACAAATGAATAGTGCCGGTTAATTAGCTGATATTATATTTAAATTTGCCTGCATTATTGCAGGCTTTTTTATGGCTGCATGGCTGCTTTAGCACTATTTAAAACGGATTTAATTATGAAACACATTACCCTTATAATCTTTATAAGCTGTTTTTTATCAGCGTGTAGTACACCTAACCAGGTGCAAAAAATAGCTGATAAAAACTCAGTTATTGCTGTTAACAACCAAACAGGTCGTTACCATAATTTATATCAAGGCAAAAAGGTTTACCCAACCACCTGCGAGCAAAACTGCTACCCGCCACATCCGAACTTGATTTGCGAAACACCCAGCAGCAACTGCCAGTATCAAGGTAAGCAAATTAAGCCGCAGCTCAATACCGGTTATACGGTTCGTTGGTTAGGGCATGCCAGCTTTGTGGTCAGCACACGTAATGGGCAAAATGTATTATTTGATCCGGTTAGTGAGCAGTTTGATTCACCGGTTGATTTAGGCTTTAAGCTTGCAGGTGGGTTTTATCGCAAACCCGGAGCATGGCCAAATAAGCAAACACTTGAAAACATTAACGCCGTTATGTATTCGCATATTCATTATGATCACTTTAATAAAGCAGATATTAAAAAACTGGGTAATCAACCACGTTATTTAGCCCCGCTAGGCATGGCAGATAACTTCCCAACGGGTGGCTTTAATATTACTGAAATGGCGTGGTATGCAAAAACCAGCATTGAGGACTTAACCATACACGCAGTGCCTGCACATCACTTTAGTAATCGGGTGCTTATTCCCTATATTTACGAAGATGATAATAAAGATTCTTGGAATGGCTGGCTGCTTGAACAAAATGGCAGCACCTTATTTTTTGCCGGCGATACTGGCTATTCAAAACACTTTAAAGACATACAACAAAAATACGGTGATATAGACCTATGCCTAATGCCAATTGCCTCTTATTACCATAAAACCAACGCTAAAGGGTATCGATACGTTCATACTACGCCAGAGGATGCCCTCAATGCGGCCACAGAGCTTAATTGCAAAGTAATGATACCATGGGGATATGGCAACTCAAGTTGGCAAATGGGCGATCACAGCAGCCACTCAGCGCTATCGCGCTTACTGCATATGTATAAACAAATGAATGCACCAGTACCGCTGTATATTTTAAATGAAGGCGAAACAATTAAACTTTAACTAATGCACGTAGGTTGGGTTGAGCGCAGCGAAACCCAACGAAAAATACCCTACCAACAAACACTAGTACTTAGCCTTATCGGCTGTTGATATATCTCTTCTTTCAGTATAAAAGTATTAAAATGTTTAGATAAAATCACAAAACGAAATTTTATTTTGTTAAATTTATTCATCAAAGGACATAATGAACTCTGCAATACCAGGTGGTAGAGTAACCAACTTATTTTCAGTACCTTTCCAAAATAACCTATACTCATTTTGCCATTTATCTTCATGTGACTTTAAGTAATGATTCCGTTGATGAGAGTCTGTGTACTGGCAATTCTTCATTTTTCCTTTTTTACCGAGTTGTTTATCGATCACTTTTCTCAGGTGCTCAATGTCTAGAATTTTCACACAACATTTCTTACCCATTTTTCTTGCGATTTCTGGAGAAAACTCATTACAAAATGAAAGTATTAAACCATCTTCATTATAGTAACTAGCATTTATTATATTTGGAATTTTCCTACCATTAAACGAACTACCTATAATGCTGAGCCCTTTCACTTGTGCCCCAGTCGCAATATGAATCATAGGTGATAAGCTTTTTAGATCGACTATAGAATCGTGAATTAGATTTTCATCAGGAGTATAAATACCATCTCTTACACCCCTGATATATGTACTTGCAACTGATATAGGAACATCTCCCCCATTGACCCAAGAATCTGACCACTCTACATAAGTTAAATATAGATATTTTTCCATTTACACCTCACTAACTTAACAGCATCATATAAAAAATATGAACATATTTTCCATTTACTACATCTCTCTCCGAGACATAATAATACTTTGATAATGTTAAAACTTATCAGTACCTAATACTATAAACAATCGTTATCGATTTTTATGATCGTCAAAGTTTACTTAATTAACCTTCAAACCACCCCCCCACAAACACAAAAAAGCCGCTGTATTTTGCAATACAGCGGCTTTTAAAATCATTATTCTAAATTAATAGATTATGACTTAGGCGCACGACCCGCACGTTTACGTTCGTTTTCTGTAAGATGACGCTTACGAATACGAATGTTTAGTGGCGTTACTTCAACTAACTCATCTTCATCAATAAACTCAAGCGCTTGCTCAAGTGAATAGTTTAAAGGTGGAGAAAGCGTTTGTGCTTCATCTGTACCAGATGCACGTACGTTAGTTAACTGCTTACCTTTAAGGGCGTTAACTGTAAGGTCGTTATCACGGTTATGAATACCGATAACCATACCTTCGTAAACTTCAACACCGTGACCGATGAATAAACGGCCGCGCTCTTGTAAGTTAAACAATGCGTTAGTCAGTGCTTTACCTGTAGCATTTGCAATGATTACGCCGTTTTTACGAACACCGATTGAACCGCCTTTATGAGGACCGTAATGATCGAACGTATGGTACATAAGACCAGAACCCGAAGTAATTGTCATGAAATCAGTTTGGAAACCAATTAAGCCACGGCTTGGGATAATAAAGTCTAAACGCATACGGCCTTTGCCATCTGGAGACATGTTAGTAAGCTCACCTTTACGTAGGCCAACTTGCTCCATTACAGAACCCTGATGCTCTTCTTGACAGTCAATTGTTACTGTTTCAAACGGTTCTTCTAATACACCGTCAACAGTACGCAAAATTACCTCTGGACGAGATACAGCAAGCTCGTAACCTTCACGACGCATATTTTCGATTAAGATACCTAGGTGTAATTCACCACGGCCAGAAACACGGAAGCTATCTGGGCTAGCAGTATCTTCAACGCGAAGTGCTACGTTGTGTACTAGCTCTTTGTCTAAACGCTCACGAATATTACGTGACGTTACAAACTTACCTTCTTTACCACAAAACGGTGAGTTATTTACAGAGAATGTCATTGTTACTGTTGGCTCATCAACACTTAGTGGTGGTAATGCTTCAACGTTAGTAGGACAACAAACAGTATCTGAAATCTTAAGCTCGCCAATACCGGTTACAGTAACAATGTTACCTGCATAACCACGGTCTGTTTCAATACGCTCAAGGCCTAAGTAGCTTTGTACTGTACCAATTTTACCGTTACGTTTAGTACCATCAGCACTAATAATAGTTACTTGTTGGTTTGGAGCAACAGAACCACGCTTGATACGACCAACACCAATTACACCCACGTATGAGTTGTAATCAAGTTGAGAAATCTGCATTTGGAAGTCACCTTCAGGATCTGCATCTGGTGGTGATACTTCGTCAACGATCATTTGGAACATGGCATCCATGTTATCAGATGGCTCGTCTAAATCTAATGTTGCCCAGCCGTTGATTGCTGATGCATAGATTACTTTAAAATCTAACTGCTCGTCAGTGGCGCCTAAGTTATCGAATAAATCAAAGATTTGATCCATAACCCAATCAGGACGTGCACTTGGCTTGTCGATTTTGTTAATTACTACGATTGGCTTTAAACCTTGCGCAAATGCCTTTTGCGTAACAAAACGCGTTTGTGGCATTGGGCCTTCTTGAGCGTCAACAATTAGTAATACTGAGTCAGCCATTGAAAGTACGCGTTCCACTTCACCACCGAAATCGGCGTGTCCTGGAGTATCTACGATATTAATGTGGTAGCCGTTCCATGAAATAGCGGTGTTTTTCGCTAAAATGGTAATACCACGTTCTCTTTCTATATCGTTTGAATCCATCACGCGCTCTTCATTACCGCCGCGTGTTTCTAATGTGCCTGAAAACTCAAGCAGTTTGTCAACCAGTGTAGTTTTACCGTGGTCAACGTGGGCGATAATTGCTATATTTCTTATCTTTTCGATACTCATTAATATTCACTCAGAGAAATTGAATCTCATTGATCCTGCAGGGGCTTACGCACTCACCTGCGTTTTCACGAGATGTCCCAGCATAGGATTTAAAAGGGCGCATATTATCCCTTATAAATGGAATGGATGAAAGTTTATCCAAAATAAATTTGCAAACTTTCTGGTTTTTTTATTTAACCTACTGTTTTAAATTAACTAATTATAAAAATAAAATTTTTAATATTTTTATAAAAACCTCCACTTTAATGACTTTATTGCTATTTTGGTCAGTCTTTTGTATTTACTTTATGTTAGTCTATCACGATTAAATAGCGAGCAACTTTTTACTCTGTAACTGTTGCACTATATTGAAGCATTTACGCACCATAATGGTGCGCATTAGAAACAGCCGTTATTACTTTTGTATTTTTTATGTTTATAAACATTAAGTTACAATAGTGGCACAAAATCAGCTTATAAAACACAAAGCATTTAAGCAGCAATAACAAAACCTTATAGTTGGAGGACACATGTCGCAATCGGTTTTAGATTTTATTAAAGAAAATGACGTTAAGTTCATTGATTTACGCTTTACTGATACAAAAGGTAAAGAGCAGCATATTTCAATTCCTCATCACCAAATTGATGAAGACTTTTTTGAAGATGGTAAAATGTTCGATGGTTCTTCAATTGCTGGCTGGAAAGGCATAAACGAATCAGACATGGTGTTAATGCCTGTTGCTGAATCAGCTAAGCTTGACCCATTCACTGAAGAAGCCACATTAATTATACGTTGTGACGTAGTAGAGCCTTCTACATTACAAGGTTACGAGCGCGATCCTCGCTCTGTAGCAAAGCGTGCTGAAGAATATATGCGCTCTACGGGTATTGCTGATACGGTTTTATTTGGCCCAGAGCCAGAGTTCTTCGTATTTGATGACGTAAAATATAAAACAGACATGTCTGGCTCTATGTACAAAATCGATTCTAAGCAAGCTGCTTGGAACTCAGATAAAGAATACGCAGACGGCAATACAGGTCATCGCCCTGGCGTTAAAGGCGGTTACTTCCCAGTTGCTCCTGTTGATGACTTTCAAGATTGGCGCTCTGCTACTTGTCTAGTATTAGAAGAAATGGGACAAGTTGTTGAAGCACATCATCACGAAGTAGCAACTGCAGGACAAAACGAAATTGCTACGCGCTTTAATACTATGGTGATTAAAGCCGATGAAATTCAAGAAATGAAATATGTTATTCATAACATGGCTCATTTATACGGCAAAACAGCCACTTTTATGCCTAAACCTATTGTTGGCGATAACGGTTCTGGTATGCATTGTCATCAGTCGTTAGCTAAAGACGGTGTTAACTTATTTGCAGGTGATAAGTACGGCGGTCTTTCTGAAGATGCGCTTTATTACATTGGCGGTATTATTAAACATGCTAAAGCAATTAATGCGTTTGCTAATGCCTCTACTAACTCGTACAAACGTTTAGTACCAGGTTACGAAGCACCAGTAATGCTTGCATACTCTGCACGTAACCGTTCTGCATCAATTCGTATTCCGGTAGTACCATCAGCTAAAGGTCGTCGTATTGAAGTACGCTTCCCTGATGCAACGGCTAACCCGTATCTTGCTTTTGCTGCCATGCTTATGGCTGGCCTTGATGGAATTAAAAATAAAATCCATCCTGGTGATGCAATGGATAAAGATTTATACGACCTACCTGCAGAAGAAGCAGCAGAAATTCCAACCGTTGCCTCTTCATTAGAAGAAGCACTGGCATCTCTTGATGCTGACCGTGAGTTTTTAAATCAAGGTGACGTGTTCTCTAATGATTTAATTGATGCTTACATTAAACTTAAGAGTCAAGAAGTTGAAAGACTTAACATGACAACGCACCCAATTGAGTTTGAAATGTATTACAGCTGTTAATTTTAATTAACAGTTATAAAATATACCTTTAAGCCCGCTTTGCGGGCTTTTTTAATGGTAAATTAGTACTTTCTCCACTAAAGTAAAGTTAATGTTAAAAATGCAGGGTTGCAGAGTGAGTAGCAAGATTTTATTACTACTAATTACTTCATTATTAAGTGTTTGTAGTTACGCTGGTGAAAAAAAAATTTACGCATGGAAAGATAAAAATGGCGTACTGGTGTTTTCAGATACCCCCCATATTGGCGCCAAAGAGATAAAACTCACCAGCCAAGATTTAACCATGCCTGCAACAAATACTGATATATTAAATAATCAAACTAAAGCGCAGCCGGTTGCATTTAGTATTGGTATTGCATCGCCTGAGCATCAGAAAACTATTCGTGAAAACACCGGCTCTGTGTATGTATCTACTCGCATTACCCCCCGCTTTGAAAACGACTTTACAATACAGCTATTTCTTGATGGTAAAGCCTATGGCGCAGCAAGTGATACCTCAACCTTTGCTTTAAGAGATGTAGAGCGTGGTGAGCACACTCTGCAAGTTAAGCTGTACAACAAACAAAACCAAGTCATTGCGACAAGCCCATTGAGTGTATTTTTTATGCATAGAAAAGGCTTAAGCTTAGGTAATTAACTCCCACCTAATTCACATTAAAAATAGCAATTGCAGTGCAATTTCATTAAATTACTTGCCTGAAAACACAGGCGCACTAAAATGGTGCAACAATGCTTAATAACACACACTTTAGCCCTGAGCTACTCAATGCCATATGGCAAAATCAAACCACCGCCGTGATGCTTTTAAACGAAAGCTTTACGCTTATTTATGCCAATACCAGTACCAGTGAACTACTTGGTTTAGGCACTAAGCGTTTATTAGGGCAGTCTTTTGATGATTTATTTAACTACCATTCAATCGATTTAAAACGCATAGCGCAATACTCTTTAATTGATGGCGTAGATTGCCACCAGCATAGGGCTGACGTGGTATTTGTTGATTCTCGCCATGCTAAATTAGCAGTCAGTTCAAAACAGATAAAATACCAAGGTGCACTTTATATTTTATTAGAATGTCGGCAAACCGATGATGAAATTAAATTCGATCAAGCATCAAATCAAATGCACCAATACCAAGCCGCACGTAATTTAATTCGAGGTTTAGCGCACGAAATTAAAAACCCTTTAGGGGGAATTCGCGGAGCGGCGCAGTTATTGCAATACGAGGTAGACCAGCAAGAAAGAAATGAATGTGCCGAGCTTATTATTGAGCAAGCCGACCGATTGCGTGAATTAGTAGATAGACTGCTTGGGCCTAACCAATTACCGCAAAAGTCTTATGGCAATATACATCAAACCTTAGAGTCGGTGATCAAATTAAGTACCCTAGATAATAGTGACAATATTCGCTTGGTAAAAGATTACGATCCGAGTATTCCCGATGTTTATATTGACCAAAGTAAAGTGCAGCAAGTGGTGCTTAATATTGTGCGTAATGCCCAGCAGGCATTAGTTAATGGTGGGGAAATAAAAATTAAAACCCGAATTAACTATCAGCACCGCCGGCCCGGTAAGGCACCCAAAAAAGCCTTGTTAATTCAAGTGCTCGATAATGGCCCAGGGATTGATATTAGTGTACGCGATACTTTGTTTTATCCTATGATCACTAATAAAGATGGCGGCTCTGGATTGGGGCTTTCTATAGCGCAAACATTAATTGATCAACACAATGGTTATATTGAGTGCGATAGCTGGCCTGGTCACACCGAATTTAATATTTATCTGCCTTTTGCAGATTAACGCCTTGGAGTATGCATGAAAACAGTTTGGCTTGTAGATGACGATGCCTCAATTCGTTTTGTATTAGAAAAAGCGCTTACTCGCGCAGGTTTTACAGTACAAAGCTTTGCTGAAGCACAAAGTGTGCTTAATGCATTAAAATTTAGCCAACCTAGTGTGCTGATCTCCGATGTAAGAATGCCCGGTATGGACGGCATGGCACTGCTAGAGCTAATAGCAGAGCAAGTGCCCGGCTTACCGGTTATTATTATTACCGCGCATTCAGATCTCGATTCCGCCGTAAATGCCTTTCAAAAAGGGGCTTTTGAATATTTAGCCAAACCTTTTGATTTAAACGAGGCGATTGCCCTAGTTGAAAGCGCCTATAGAGCTAATTCTACAAAAAAAGTTAAACGTAAACTCACGCCCCCTAAAAGCGCACATATAATTGGCGAAGCACCTGCCATGCAAGAAGTGTTTAGGGCCATAGGTAAGCTTGCAGCCTCAAGCATGAGTGTACTTATTAATGGTGAGTCAGGAACGGGTAAAGAGCTTGTTGCCAGCGCCCTGCACAACCATAGTCCACGTAAAGAAAACCAATTTATTGCGCTAAATATGGCCGCAATCCCTAAAGAGCTGGTTGAGTCAGAATTATTCGGCCATGAAAAAGGGGCTTTTACTGGTGCAGATAGCGTGCGAAAAGGCCGTTTTGAACAAGCCAATGGCGGCACCCTATTTTTAGATGAAATTGGCGATATGCCTCTCGACGTACAAACTCGACTACTGCGAGTACTATCTGATGGAGAGTTTTACCGTGTTGGCGGGCATAAAAGCATAAAAGTAGATGTGCGTATTATTGCTGCAACCCATCAAAACCTTGAAGAGCTCGTAAAACAAGGCAAGTTTAGGGATGACTTATTTCATCGCTTAAATGTAGTCCGTCTGCGCTTACCAGCCCTTCGAGAGCGTACCGAAGACATTGAGCGTCTAGCACTGCACTTTTTACATAAAAGCGCTAAAGATCTACAAGTAGAAAGTAAAATTCTTAGCCTTAAAGCAATTGAGCAGCTACGCTTGTTCAGTTGGCCCGGTAACGTACGTCAATTAGAAAACACCTGCCGCTGGCTTACGGTTATGGCTCCTGGCGAGCTTGTTAGCGAGCAAGACTTGCCACCTGAAATTATTAATGCCTCACTAACTCAAGAAGAAGGCGATTGGTTAGATGCCTTCCAGTTATGGCTTAATCAGGAACTTAAACAAGGTAAGGAAAATATTTGGCCTAATATTCAAGCGCAACTAGAAACCCGCTTAATAAAAACAGCACTCGCCAATTGCGCAGGCCACAAACAAGAAGCCGCTATAAAAATAGGCTGGGGACGCAATACATTGACCCGTAAATTAAAAGAGCGCAACATTAATTAGTTTTGCGCGTAATAAACTCTTAGGTAATTAATGAAGTTAATAGAGAACATTCCGCTATTTAAACAGATGGAAATTATCAATCGTTTAGGATTTTTTAAAGAATTTAGCCTTAACGAGCGCCAAATACTTTTAGAGTCGTTTGGTTTATTATATTTAGTGCGCGAAAATTCATTTTTATTTAAACAGCACGACAACGATAAGCGCTTATTTATAGTACTTAGCGGTGCATTAATAGTGTTTAAGCACAACCATTTATTAGAGCTCGGTACTATACGTCCTGGGGAGTTTATTGGTGAAGGCGCTTTTATTAATAACCGCGCACGCAGCATTAGCGCACGTGCTAAAACGGATGCAATTGTGCTTGCTATTACCTCTGATGCCCTTACTCGCTTACCCAATGTAATACGCGAAAAAATTAAAGATAGAATAATTGAAGGTATGAGCTTACGTATTGCCAAGTTGAGCGAACACATAGAAAACCATGGTTAGATTTGTATACGCACTTTGATGCAAAAATAGTGACTTCACTTTATACTAGCGTTAATGCGTTACCCCACCGAGAGCAAACATGAACGAAGAATATATAGAAATTGAATTAGAAGAAGAGCCGATTGAGCTGTGTAAATTATTAAAAGTACTAAATTTAGTAGAAGGCGGCGGCCAAGCAAAAAACTTAATTGCTGAAGGTTATGTGGGTGTTAACCATGAAATTTGTACAATTAAACGGAAAAAACTATACAGTGGCGACATACTAGAATTTGATGGTGAGCTTTTTCAACTTGCATTAACCGAAGATGCAACACCGGTAGAGCGACCTGCCGAGCCGCCGCAATCTGAGCCAAGCCAAGCAGTACCGCAGCCAGCGAGTCAGCCTGCAAAAAATAAACGTAAGCGTACTAAAAAACCTAAAGTAGATGAAAAAACCGGTCGTCGCCCTATTTCATTCGGTTAAATTATAGTCTTTTTTTGATTTTTTATTTATAAAACCAGCCAGCTTGTATAGTTGGCTTTTTTGATCTTTAATTACCTCACTAACTATAAAAAAAGTAAGGTAATTAAATGCTTGCACACCCCCCTCCTAAGTGGTTAAAACCACTCGCATGGGTAGCGCTTATATGGAACTTATGCGGCGTTATTGCCTTCGCACTACAAATGCTGATGACACCTGAAGTAATTAGCAAAATGCCTATAGATCAGCAAGCTGCATATTCTAACATTCCCGTTTGGTCAACCATTGCATTTGCTATTGCAGTCTTTGGCGGCACGCTTGGCAGTGCTTTATTGCTCGCTAAAAAGTCATTTGCACTGCCCGTATTTACCGTGTCGTTAATGGCTATTTTAATCCAACAGTATTACAATTTTATTGTTATTAACAGCGTTGAAATAATGGGATCTAGTGCGGTATTTATGCCACTGTTTGTGGTAGTAATTGCCATATTGCTACTTTGCGTTAGCTTTAAAGGCAAACAGCAAGGCTGGTTGTATGCAAATTAAAAATATCTTTTGGGTAAGTCTAGCTGGCTCCCTTGAATTAAAAACTTTCAGCATCATCTCTATTGTAATGGCTGTTTAAAAATCACGCTTTAAACACTGTTTTTTATCTTGGTATACACTTTGCAATTCACAAACTATAAAAGGTCACTCTACACAACACTTATCTAATAACAAAAGGGGCAAATAATGAATAATAGTTTCAAAACCCAGCAGCAACTTACCGTTAATGGTGAGCAGTTTCATATTCACTCTCTTAAAGGCCTTGGCGACAAAGCCAAACGCTTACCTTTTTCTTTAAAAATACTACTCGAAAACCTACTTCGTAACGAAGACGGCGAAAACATTAAAGAACAAGACATTCAAGCCCTATTAGATTGGGACCCTCAAGCTAAGCCCTCTGCTGAAGTAGCGTTTACGCCTGCCCGTGTTGTGATGCAAGACTTTACCGGTGTACCTGCCATTGTCGATTTAGCGGCAATGCGCGATGCGATGGAAAAACTAGGCGGCGATCCTGCAAAAATTAACCCGCTTTCTCCTGCTGAACTTGTTATTGACCACTCTGTGCAAGTAGATGGCTATGGTAACGAGGGTGCGTTTGACTTAAACGCCAAGCTTGAATATGACCGTAATAAAGAGCGTTATGAATTTTTACGTTGGGGCCAAACTGCCTTCGATAACTTAAAAGTTGTCCCTCCAGCAACCGGTATTGTGCACCAAGTAAATTTAGAGTATTTAGCGCGCGTTGTTTTTAATGATGAACGTAATGGCCAAAAGTACGCGTACCCAGACACCTTAGTGGGTACCGATTCGCACACCACTATGATTAACGGCTTAGGCGTACTTGGTTGGGGCGTAGGCGGCATTGAAGCCGAAGCCGCCATGCTTGGCCAACCTATTAGTTTATTAATACCTCAGGTTGTAGGGGTTAAATTAAACGGCCGTTTACCAGAGGGCACCACAGCTACCGACTTAGTACTTACCGTTACCGAAATGCTACGTAACCATGGTGTAGTAGGTAAATTTGTAGAGTTTTATGGTGATGGCCTTGCCGACTTACCACTTGCCGATAGAGCAACAATTGCTAACATGGCGCCAGAATATGGTGCTACATGTGGTATTTTCCCGATTGATGACGAAACCATTAACTACCTGCGTTTAACCAACCGCGATGAAAAACAGCTTAAACTTATTGAAGATTATGCTAAGCATCAAGGTTTATGGCGCAACGATGGCGATGAAGCTAATTACACCGATAAACTTGAACTGATATTAGATGACGTAGTACCAAGCCTTGCTGGCCCTAAACGCCCACAGGATAGAATATCACTTGATAAAGCTGGCGAAGCAATTAGTCAGCATTTAAAAGAGTTTCAAGACGAGCGTTTAGCAAAAATTAGCAGCAGTGATACAGAGCAAGCACGTATCGAAAGCGAAGGCCCTGTAACTAATCCTGACGAATCAAGCAATGAAGCGCCGTTTATAGGCGCAGCAAAAGTAAACTTTAAGGGCCAAGAGTTCGAACTAAAAGATGGTGCCTGTGTTATTGCCGCAATCACTAGTTGTACAAACACCTCTAACCCCAGTGTTATTTTAGCGGCTGGCTTAGTTGCTAAAAAAGCCAAGCAATTAGGGATTAATGTAAAACCTTGGGTTAAAACATCACTTGCTCCTGGCTCTAAGGTCGTTACTGACTACTTAGAAAAAGCAGGGCTAATGGACGATTTAGAAAGCCTAGGCTTTAACTTAGTTGGCTATGGTTGTACAACGTGTATTGGTAACTCAGGCCCGCTGGCTCCTGAAATTTCAGATGCTATTCAAAAGCACAAACTGGTTGTGAGCTCAATTTTATCGGGTAACCGTAACTTTGAAGGGCGTATTCACCAAGATGTTAAAATGAACTTTTTAGCATCTCCTCCGCTTGTTGTAGCTTACGCCATTGCGGGCAGAACCGATATTGACGTATATAACGAACCACTGGCACAAGATGCTAACGGTAACGATATTTACCTTAAAAACATTTGGCCAAGTGTTAAAGAAGTAAGCGATTTAGTTAAGGAAACGGTAACCAGAGAAATGTTCGAAAAAAGTTATGCTAACGTATACGAAGGCGATAGCCGTTGGCAAAAAATTCAAATACCTGATGGTAAACTTTACGATTGGGATGATGCATCAACCTATATTAAAAAAGCACCCTTTTTTGATGGTATGAGTATTGAGCCTCCGGGTATTCCAACCATTACCGGCGCACGTTGTTTAGCAAAACTAGGTGACTCGGTTACTACGGATCATATTTCGCCAGCCGGTGCGATTAAAGCAGACTCACCAGCAGGGTTATATTTACAAGATAACAAAGTAGGGCAAGCGCAGTTTAACTCTTATGGTTCGCGTCGTGGTAACCACGAAGTAATGATGCGCGGTACATTTGCTAATATTAGACTTAAAAACCTCCTTGCACCTGGTACTGAAGGCGGTGTTACCCGCACGCAACCTGATGATGAGCTTGCCAGTATTTATGATGCCGCCATGGAATATCAAAAGAACGATACGCCATTGGTTATTTTAGCTGGTAAAGAATATGGTACCGGCTCATCTCGTGACTGGGCGGCTAAAGGCTCGCTACTGTTAGGTGTTAAAGCTGTAATAGCACAAAGCTATGAGCGTATTCATCGCTCTAACCTTATTGGTATGGGAGTTTTACCACTACAGTTTAAAGATGGCGAAAGTCATGAGTCGCTAGGTTTAACCGGCCAAGAGCAGTTTGATATTGAAGGCTTGTTTGATAAAACCAAGGAAGTTAGCGTTATTGCAACTAATAGTGAAGGTAAAAAAGTAAGCTTTAGTGCCGATGTACGTATTGATACGCCAAAAGAGTGGGATTACTACAAACACGGTGGCATTTTACAGTATGTACTTCGTAATATGCTCGATTAACTAATAGCAACTTAAACTTACGCCTAAAATTTAATCATAGCCTAACAATTTTGTTAGGCTTTTTTATGCGCGTCAGTTGCGATAAATCAAGGTAATGCTTTAAAAACCCCCTACACTAGTAAGACTATTAGTGAGGGCGCTATGTCACAAATCATAATTATTAGGCTACTTAAAATATCAATTGTACTTGGGTTATGCCTAATTGTGACTGGTCATGCGTTAATTGTATCAAGCTACTTTACTAGCCAGCATGGTATTAACGGCATAATTATAGCGGCAGCCTGCATTGCTATTGGCGTATTATTATCGTTACCCACTAAAATTTATTTAACTATTTTACTTATGGAAGCAGAAAAGCGCTATTTAAAAGCGCATAGCCATAAACACAAATAATGAATAATTAAAAACCGTTTAAATCATTTAATTGTTTAGTACGTTGCTCTAATTTTTGTTTTGCTTTTTCAGCGTCATCAAACACCTTTTTAATTGATACTGGATCATAAACTGTAGGTGTAGCTGAAGTGCTATTTACTGCTGAGGATTTGGAACTACCCGATAAAATAGCCGTATCTTGGGCAACCACCACGTTAATATCTTTAGGGTCTAGTTTTACTTCAACACTTTTACCATTAGGGTGAGGCGTATCTGAAAAATGCCATTGGCCTTGCTGATCTTGCCACTTAAATATTTTACTGCGGGTTGTTGAGGGTGTGTTCGACACGCTACTAACGGCTTGCTCAAACGTATTGCTGGTAAACGAGATTATTTTATCTTTAATTTGCTGAGATTCGTTGATCACAACAGATGTACTAAGCCATGTTTCTCCGTTTGGCTTTTTTAAATAAAATAGAGAAATAACAGCAATAATCACTACTGACACTGCTAAATAGGTAAAGTATTTCATAGCCTTCCTGCTTAAAATTAATCCTTTATTCGGCCAAGTTTAATAAAAAGCAATCAATCAGGCAATCCTTTTGTGTAAGTAAAAAACGCAGCCAAGGCTGCGTTTTATTAAATATTGAGCGAGATAATCAATAATATTAAATACCATCACCATCAATGTGCAAACCACACTCTCGGTTTAAACCAAAAAAGCGAGTTTCCTCTTCGGTCATACCGGGCTCTAGCTTACGTGTAGTATGTATGTCTCCCATAGAGACATAGCCTTCTTCCCAAAGAGGATGGTACGGCAAGTTATGCTTAGTTAAATACTGATATACATCGCGGTTTGTCCACTCAATAATTGGGTAAACTTTTACTGTACCACGGCTAATTTCAATTACTTGCTTATCAGCACGGCTTGATGCTTGGTCGCGACGCAGGCCACTAAACCACGTACCAGCATTAATTTCTTTTAAGGCGCGAGTCATCGGCTCAACTTTATTAAGCTGATTGTACTGCTTAATTCCGGCCTCTCCTTGCTCCCATAACTTACCAAATTTAGCTTCTTGCCAAGCAGGGCTCAGTTCTGATTTATACACTTTTAAATTGAGTGATAAACGCGCCGTCATTTGCTCAATAAATTGATATGTTTGTGGAAATAAATAGCCTGTATCTGTTAATACCACCGGAATATCTGGCTGTTGTGATGTCATTAAATGCAACATTACGGCGGCTTGAATACCAAAACTCGATGATAAAAAATGTGTCTCAGGTAAATTTTCAAGTGCCCATTGTACGCGCTGTTCAGCGCTCATGTTTTTCAGTATGCCATTGGCGTCTGCTAGCATGCTAATTTGGCTTTGTTTATCTAACTGTAAAATATTTTTAAATTCACTCATGGTAAATTCCAAACCTTAGCCAGTGTGTTGCACTGGCTTATTATTATGCGTGAAAATCGGTAACCGATACTTTAACTTCAGCAACAATGCCTTTGCGGATCACAAAGTCACCAAAACATTCACCGTCATTACGCTCATTAACCCATTGCCCAATTAATTCATCAAAAGCAGCTAAATACACGTCTTCACCCACATTTTCTAAATATAATTTAGGAATACGCGTGCCTTCAAGGTTACCGCCTAAATACACATTATATTTACCTGGGCCTTTACCTACTAATCCCGCTTCGGCTAACATGGCACGGCCACAGCCATTGGGGCAACCCACTACGCGCATAATAATACTGTCATTCGGCACACCATGCTTGGCTAGTAGTGCTTCTATTTTTTCAACCAAGCTAGGTAAATAGCGCTCAGCCTCAGCCATGGCTAACGGGCATGTTGGCAGTGCCACACACGCCATGGAGTTTTTACGTTGCTCGGTATCTTTATCGTCAATTAAACCATGGTTACGGGCAATTTCTTCAATCACGGCTTTTTGATCTGCAGCTACACCAGCAATAATTAAGTTTTGGTTTGCCGTCATGCGCATGTCACCTTGGTGAACTTCTGCTATTTTACGACAGCCTGTTTTTAGTGGTTTGTTTGGATAATCTAAAATACGCCCACTTTGAATAAATAATGTTAGGTGATGCTTGCCATCTATACCTTCAACCCAACCTATACGATCGCCTCGGTGAGTAAATTTATAAGGACGGCTTGCAGCAAACTCAACACCAGCGCGTTTCTCTACTTCCGCTTTAAATACATCAACGCCTACTCGGTCTAATGTATATTTTGTTTTAGCATTTTTACGATTTGAACGATTACCCCAATCGCGCTGTACCGATACCACATGCTCCGCAATTTTTAACGTATGTTCTAGTGGAATAAAACCAAAGTCGTCTGCTTTACGTGGGTAGGTTGCTGTATCGCCATGTGTCATGGCAAGGCCTCCGCCTACAAGCACATTAAAGCCAATTAATTTACCGTTATCGGCAATAGCTACAAAGTTTAAATCGTTGGCGTGCACATCCACTTCATTATTCGGCGGAATTGTTACCGTTGTTTTAAACTTACGCGGTAAGTAATTAGAACCTAAAATTGGCTCTTCTGTGGTTTCTGCTTTTTCACCATTAAGCCAAATTTCGGCGTAAGCCTTAGTTTTTGGTAACAAGTGCTCTGAAATTTTTGCAGCCCACTCATACGCTTCTTGATGCAACTCTGACTCAACCGGATTAGTAGTACACAATACATTTCGATTAACATCGCCTGCGGTAGCAATAGAGTCAATTCCAACGCTATCCAGTAATTGATGCATGCCTTTAATGTTAGGCTTTAATACACCGTGAAACTGAAACGTTTGACGCGTAGTTAAACGGATACTGCCATAACTGGTTTTTTCTTCTGCAAATTTATCTATGGCTAACCATTGCTCAGGCTTAATAATACCGCCAGGCATACGCGCACGTAACATTACGTTGTGTAATGGTTCAAGCTTTTGCTTAGCGCGCTCACCACGAATATCGCGGTCATCTTGCTGGTACATACCGTGAAACCGAATTAACTGGAAGTTATCAGCGGTAAAACCACCGGTGATCTCATCTTTTAAATCTGTTGCTATAGTGCCACGTAAAAAATTACTTTCTCGTTTCATGCGCTCGTTATCAGAAAGCTTTACGTTTTTATCTTGTTCGCTCATGTTTAATCCTAAATTAGTGACAGTGACGGCTGCTTTAAATATTTAATTTTAGTAAACGTCTTTCTGATAGCGGTTTGCGCTGCGTAAATCTTTTAAATACTGCTGAGCATCTTCATCGCTCTTACCGGTATTTTCTTTAATAATTTCGAGTAATGCTTGGTGTACATCTTTTGCCATATGATTAGCGTCGCCACACACATAAAAATGTGCGCCGGCTTCAAGCCACTCAAAAATAGCTTTGCTGTTACTACGTAACTTATCTTGCACATACACTTTTTCGGCTTGGTCGCGGCTAAATGCAACATCTACTTTGCTTAGTAAACCCGACTTTAAGTAACCTTGAATTTCAACTTGGTATAAAAAGTCTTGAGTAAAATGTGGATTGCCAAAAAACAGCCAGTTTTTACCTGATGCGCCGCGCGCATCACGCTCTTGTAAAAAGGCGCGAAACGGTGCTATTCCCGTACCAGGGCCAACCATAATTATTGGTGTTTCATCATTCGTTGGTAAACGAAAATTATCGTTATGCTCACTAAATACCTTAACTTTACAGCCTTCCTCAGCACGGCGCGCTAAATAGCCCGAACAACCGCCCAAATGCTCGCTACCAAAAGTATTAAACTCAACCAATGCTACGGTTAAATGTACCTCGTCTTCAACCTCGCTTTGGCTAGAGGCAATTGAATATAAACGTGCTTGTAATTTACGCAGGCAATCGACGAGTGTTTGCGCGTCGAGCTTAGCCGGGTTTTGTGCAACCACATCAAATATTTGGCGCGGTTCAATGTATTCATGCATTGCCGCTTTATCTTCAACCAGTTTTAATAGTTGTGGTGTGCCTGTAGCTATTGCATATTTTTCCACAAAGCCAGGGTACGACTGCGTTAATTCAAGTTTTTCAATCAGTGCATCGCGAATACTTAGCTGTTCATCTGCAACTTTTACTAAACTAGCTGCATCAATTTGCGTGTGTGTAAGCAACTCATCAACACGGGCTTCGTCATTTAAAAAATACACACCTAATGAATCACCTGGTATATAACTAATGTCTGAGCCTTCAAGCGAAATTTCTACGTGGCGGACATCTTTAGTTGAGTCGCGACCTGTAATTTTTTGCACTAAACCTAGTTCTGCGGCAAACGGGTTTTGCTTAGTATATTGACTTGCCACGGTAGTTGACCCAGCAAACGACATTGCAATAACTTGACCACCTGAGCTACCTTGCTGTGCTTTTAAATCGGGTTCAAAGGCATCCAATGCACCAGTGATCCAAGTTGCCGCTTCGTCATCGTAATCTACATCTAAATCGGCGCGTTGATAAATTGTTTCTGCGCCGAGTTTATTTAACCGCTGCTCAAAGTCTTTTGCTGTTTGGCAAAAAAATTCATAGCTCGAATCCCCTAAGCCAATCACGGCTACCTTCACTCCATCTAACTTAGGCGCTTTTTTAGTGGTTAAAAATTCGTGCAAAGCCTCTGCATCTTCTGGTGGCTCACCTTCGCCGTAAGTTGCAACAACCACAGTTATAAACTTTTCTTTTTTTAGTGCAGTTGGTTTGTAATCGGCCATGTTCACTAGCTTTACGGCTAAACCGCGTGACTCTGCTTGTGCTTTTAACTTAGCAGCTACACCCTTTGCATTACCTGTTTGCGAGCCATATAAAATAGTTAATGCAACTGCCTCACCAGCATTTGGAGCTGCGCCCACTGCACCGCCTAAGGCCGCCGTATTAGCATTTGCAGCAAGATAGCCGCTAACCCATGCTTGTTGAATTGGATTAAGCTCAGCCACTAAACCTTGCAGCTTTTGTACTTGCTCTTGCGATAGCGGACTTGCCGCAGCGTTTAGTTGACCTAGCAACATGAATCAATTCCCCGTAACCCTAAAAGTTAAACACAACGTACTGTTATACGTCGTTCAAAATGAGTTTTACCTCACCCAGAGACTATCTGTTGAGGTTTACTGAGCTTGTAGGATAGCGGGCAATGCAGAGTTAAAAAAAGAACAGAATCAACTTTGATATTCTATTTAGTTATTAACTTCAGTAAATATAGTTAAAAACAGATTAAGGAATGGGTTTTCGAAGGATAAAAGGGGCTATTTGTGCCTGAGCTTTATTGAGTAGATAAATATTGTTGTTATGTATAAATACCACAACCATAAAAGAGCGCTAAATTAACTCTGAGTTGCTGATTGCTTGCAGCTCAAACTCGCAGCTTCGTAAAAACAAAAAGCCCCAGCAAATAAATGCCGGGGCTTTTTATAAAACAGACTTAATTAAAAATTAAGCTTGTTTTGGACGTTCAATAACTGCTACGAATGTCCAAGATTTACTCTTAGAAATTGGAGCACATTCACGGATAGTAACTACGTCACCAGCCTGAACTTCATTATTTTCGTCATGTACGTGTAGCTTAGTCGTGCGTCGAATGAATTTCCCATAAATTGGGTGCTTCACATAACGTGCGATAGCAATAGTGAAAGATTTTTCCATCTTGTCGCTAATTACACGGCCTTGAAGAGTACGAATTTTATCGCTCATTATTGACCTGCCTTCTGGTTAATAACTGTTTTTACACGCGCGATATCGCGGCGTACTGTTCTTAGCGTGTGTGTCTGAGCTAACTGACCAGTGCTTGCTTGCATGCGCATATTAAATTGCTCACGAAGAAGTCCTAGAAGTTCAGTATTAAGCTCTTCTACGCTTTTATCTTTTAGTTCGCTAGCTTTCATCACATTACCGTCCGAGTTACGAAAGTTGTTTTGAATGGCAATTTACGAGCAGCAAGGTCAAACGCTTCACGAGCAAGCTCTTCTGAAACACCTTCCATTTCGTAAAGTACTTTACCAGGCTGAATTTCAGCAACCCAATACTCAACAGAACCTTTACCTTTACCCATACGAACTTCAAGCGGTTTGTTCGTGATTGGCTTGTCTGGGAAAACACGGATCCAGATTTTACCTTGACGTTTCACGTGACGCGTCATGGCACGACGAGCTGCTTCGATTTGACGAGCAGTCATGCGGCCACGGCCAGTAGCTTTCAAACCGAAAGTACCGAAGCTTACTTTGTTACCGTTTTGCGCTAGACCACGGTTGCGACCTTTGTGCGTTTTACGGAATTTTGTACGTTTTGGCTGTAACATTACTCGCTACCTCTACTTAGCACTTTTTTTGGCTTTCTTTGGTGCGCGTTTAGCTGGCTTCTCTTGCTCTTGTACTAGTGGTAAACCACCAATAACTTCGCCTTTGAAGATCCAAACTTTAACACCAATGATACCATAAGTGGTTAAGGCCTCAGAAGTTGCGTAGTCGATATCAGCACGAAGAGTATGTAGAGGTACACGACCTTCACGATACCACTCTGTACGTGCGATTTCTGCGCCGCCAAGACGACCGCTAACTTCAACTTTAATCCCTTTAGAACCGATGCGCATTGCATTTTGTACCGAACGCTTCATAGCGCGACGGAACATAACACGACGCTCTAGTTGAGAGGCAATGCCGTCTGCTACTAGTTGTGCATCTAGTTCTGGTTTACGTACTTCAGAAATATTAATCTGAGCAGGTACACCAGCGATTTTAGTTACCGCTTGACGTAATTTTTCTACGTCTTCGCCTTTTTTACCGATAACAACACCCGGACGAGCCGTGTGGATTGTTACGCAGATTGATTTTGCTGGACGCTCAATAACGATTTTAGACACAGAAGCCGTTTTCAATTCCTTTGTAAGGAATGTACGTACTTTGTGATCGCCAAAAAGCTGTGCAGAGAAATCTTTTGAACTCGCGTACCAGGTAGAAACCCAAGGTTTAGATATACCTAGGCGAATACCAGTAGGATGAACTTTTTGTCCCATTACTTATATCTCCTAGCTATCTGAAACCATAACAGTGATATGGCTTGTACGCTTAAGGATGCGGTCTGCGCGTCCTTTAGCACGTGGCATAATACGTTTCATTGTAGGACCATCGTCCACAAAGATCGTTGTTATACGAAGCTCATCAATGTCAGCACCTTCGTTATGCTCTGCGTTAGCAATAGCAGACTCAAGTACTTTCTTTACTAATACAGCCGCTTTTTTCGGGCTGTACGCCAGGATTTCTAGTGCGCGATCAACCGGTAGTCCGCGGATCTGATCTGCAACTAGACGTGCTTTTTGCGCCGAACCAGAGGCGAATTTATGTTTAGCTAATGCTTGCATTTATCTTCCCCTCTTATCGTTTCTTCGCTTTCTTATCCGCAGCATGGCCACGGTAAGTGCGAGTTGGTGCAAATTCACCTAGTTTGTGACCGATCATTTCGTCTGTGATAAACACAGGAACGTGCTGACGACCATTATGGACAGCGATGGTCAATCCGATCATGTTAGGTATGATCATTGAACGACGGCTCCAAGTTTTAATTGGCTTCTTGTCTCCGCTTTCCAACGCTTTCTCTACCTTCTTCAGCAAGTGTAGGTCTATAAAAGGACCCTTCTTGAGAGAACGTGGCATGGCTATTCCTCAACTATTATTTAGTACGACGACGTACGATAAACTTATCAGTACGCTTGTTCTTACGTGTCTTAGCACCTTTAGTCGGCTTACCCCATGGAGACACAGGATGACGACCACCAGATGTACGACCTTCACCACCACCGTGTGGGTGATCTACCGGGTTCATGGCAACACCACGAACTGTCGGACGGATACCACGCCAGCGATTTGCACCTGCTTTACCAAGTGAACGAAGCATATGCTCAGCATTGCCTACTTCACCTAGAGTCGCACGACAATCAGCTTCAACTTTACGTACTTCGCCTGAACGAAGACGTAATGTTACATACTGACCATCACGAGCAAGGATTTGAACGTATGCACCAGCAGAACGTGCGATTTGAGCACCTTTACCTGGTTTTAATTCTACGTTGTGAACAGTCGAACCTACAGGCATATTACGCATTGGTAATGCATTACCAGGTTTGATTGGTGCATCAACACCAGACTGGATTGCATCGCCAGCTTTTAAGCCTTTTGGTGCGATAATGTAACGACGCTCACCGTCTGCATATAATACAAGAGCGATGTTTGCGCTACGATTTGGATCGTATTCTAAACGTTCAACAGTGGCTGGAATGCCATCTTTAGTACGTTTAAAATCGATTAAACGGTAATGTTGCTTATGACCACCACCGATATGACGAACCGTAATACGACCATTGTTATTACGACCACCTGATTTAGAGTTTTTCTCTAATAGTGGTGCGTACGGCTTACCCTTATGTAAATCAGAGTTAACCACTTTAACTAAGTGACGACGGCCCGCAGAAGTAGGCTTACACTTTTGAAGTGCCATAATTCTATCCCCTTATTACTCGGCGCCGCCGACAAAGTCTAGCTCGCTACCTTCTTTAAGAGTAACGTAAGCTTTTTTCCAGTCGTTACGACGACCGAAACGTGCGCCAGTACGTTTTGTTTTACCCTTAACGTTAAGTGTGCGAACACCCGTTACTTCTACTTCAAAAAGCTTCTCAACTGCTGCTTTAACTTCAGCTTTAGTTGAATCTTTTGCTACTTTAAAAACAATAGTATTGTTTTCTTCAGCAGCAATAGTGCTTTTTTCAGAGATATGTGGAGCAACGATCACTTTTAAAAGACGTTCTTCGCGAATCATGCTAGCGCCTCCTCAAGTTGCTTAACAGCAGCGGCTGTAATAAGTACCTTGTCGAAAGCAATTAAGCTTACAGGATCGATACCAGCTACATCACGCGTGTCAACCTTATAAAGGTTACGTGCCGATAAGAAAAGATTTTCATCTACTTCTTCAGTCACGATAAGAACATCTTTAAGCTCAAGTTCTTTAAGCTTAGCAACTAGTTCTTTAGTTTTTGGTGCTGCTAGAGCAAAACTTTCAACAACGATTAAACGCTCTTGACGAACTAATTCAGATAAGATGCTTTTAATCGCACCGCGGTACATTTTACGGTTTACTTTTTGGCTATGATCCTGTGGTTTAGCTGCAAAGCTAACGCCACCTGAACGCCAAATTGGGCTACGAATCGTACCAGCACGTGCTCGGCCAGTACCTTTTTGAGCCCATGGCTTTTTACCACCACCGCTTACTTCAGAACGTGTCTTCTGAGCACGAGTACCTTGACGAGCACCTGCTGCGTATGCAACAACTACTTGATGTACTAATGCTTCGTTAAACTCACGTCCAAAAGTAGCTTCAGAAACTTCAAGACCGCCAGAAGCGTCTTTAATTGCTAATTCCATCACTAAATCTCCAGGACTTATGCTTTAACAGCTGGTTTAACGATAACGTCACCGCCGATAGCGCCAGGTACTGCACCTTTAACTAAAAGCAAATTACGCTCAGCGTCAACGCGAACTAGTTCTAAGTTTTGAGTCGTTACACGCTCAGCACCCATATGACCGGCCATTTTCTTACCTTTAAACACCTTACCAGGTGATTGGTTTTGACCGATTGAACCAGGAGCACGGTGAGATAGAGAGTTACCATGTGTAGCGTCTTGCATGCTGAAATTCCAGCGCTTAACACCACCTTGGAAACCTTTACCTTTAGAAGTACCGGTTACGTCAACCTTGTTGATTTCGTTGAATAATTCAACAGTAAGCTCAGCGCCTACTTCAAAATCGCCTTCACCACCATTTAGGCGGAATTCCCACAGACCGCGACCCGCTTCAACACCAGCTTTAGCGAAATGACCCGCTGAAGCTTTGTTTACACGACTTGCTTTTTTAGTGCCTGCGGTTACTTGAAGCGCGTTATAACCGTCTGTTGCTTCAGATTTAATCTGAGCAATGCGGTTAGGTGTCGCTTCAATAACTGTCACAGGGATAGATACACCATCTTCAGTGAAGATTCGTGTCATACCCACTTTACGACCGACTAGACCTAATGCCATTTTCCTAAAACCTCTCTAATCTTCCGATTAACCCAGGCTGATTTGAACATCTACACCAGCAGCAAGATCTAAACGCATAAGAGCGTCAACAGTCTTGTCAGTTGGTTCAACGATGTCGATCAGACGTTTATGGGTGCGGATCTCGTACTGATCACGCGCGTCTTTATTAACGTGCGGTGATGTTAGTACAGTAAAACGTTCAAAGCGTGTAGGTAGTGGAATTGGTCCACGTACTTGTGCGCCAGTGCGTTTCGCAGTTTCCACGATTTCCGCCGTTGATTGGTCAATCAAACGGTGGTCAAAAGCTTTTAGGCGAATACGAATGCGTTGATTTGACATTCTTAACCTCAATATAAAGAGCATTTAAAAGAGCATAAAAAAACTACCGAAACAATCTTAAATATTAAGATGTCGGTTGTTAGATTATATCTACGTTGAGTTCCAAATCGGAACTCCTGTTTATTAGCTAGAAATCCTAGCTTAATTTATCCTTCCAAGTTCCCTTGGGAATTTTGAAAGCCTGCGTATTATAATTACATTGGTGATAAATGCAACAGCTAATTAGTAAATAATTACAGCCTGCTGGTTGCTCAAATATACTGCAACCTATTATAGAGCAGCTACAATCAAGTGTAATGCATATATATTAAGCCATAACGTACTGACTAATCGGCAACGCAAATTAAAGGCTTTTTTAGATCTTATGTTATCATATGCGCCAATTTTGCTTTTATATACCCAAATTATATGGGTAATTACTCTCTATATGGTGAGTCGATGCGTATTGTAAATTATTGCTTAAATGTTTTATCAGCTGGAGTAAGCCGCTTACTTGTAAGAAGTAAGGTACTGCCAGAAAAGCCGACTGAACAATATGAATTAAACTCTAAAAACCCTACCTTTTATATTGTGCGCTTAAACTCTCGCTTTGACTTAGCGGCGCTTGCTCGGGTATGTAAACGCCATGGATTACCCGATCCTAGAGAACAACAAGTATTAGGCACACAACGCTTAGACCGCTTTATAGGGATTGAGAACCCACCACCATTAATTGGTGATATAGCAAAGCCAACTAATGCACTAGCGCAAGGCAAACAAATTATTGATCACTTATTAAGTAGTGGTCAAAAAGATGTACAGGTTATTCCTGTTACTATTTTATGGGGCCGAGCGCCCGGCAAAGAAAAGCCCGGACTTAGCACGCTCATAACACACTCATTAACACCAAGTTGGTTTAGAAAGTTATTTGTGGTGTTGTTTTCTGGCCGAGATAACTTTATCCGCTTTAGCCAACCACTCGACTTATCACTTTTAGTAGACGAAAAAGCGGACGTTAACGAGCTTCCACAAAAACTATTAAGAGTAGCCCGCGTGCACTTTCGCCGCCAAAAACTTGCCGCAACAGGCCCTAAAATGCCATCGCGCGAGCAGCTATTTAACTCATTATTAGCCTCTCCAACAATAAAAAAAGCCATACAAGACGAAGCAAAAGCTAAAAATATTAGCCAAGCGCAAGCACGTCAAAATGCGGTTAAGTTACTTAATGAAATAGCGGCTAACTATTCAGAGGCAATGATACGCGTAGCTGAGCGCTTTTTAACTTGGCTGTGGAATAAGCTATATAACGGTATAGATATAAAATACACAGAGCAAATTCATGAGCTGACTAATAAAGGCCACGAAATTATTTATATGCCGTGCCATCGCAGCCATATGGATTACTTACTACTTACTTATGCTATTTATCATCAAGGTTTAGTACCACCACATATAGCCGCGGGTATTAACCTTAACTTTTTTCCGGCAGGCGGGATCTTTCGCCGCTCGGGTGCGTTTTTTATTCGCCGTTCATTTGCCGGTAATAAGCTCTACTCTGCAGTATTTAAAGAATATTTAAGCCAGTTATTTATTAAAGGTTACTCTGTTAAGTTTTATACCGAGGGCGGGCGTAGCCGCACCGGGCGTTTGTTACCACCTAAAACGGGTATGTTAGCAATGACCATGCAAGCTATGCTGCGTGGTATTGACCGCCCTATTTCTATTGTGCCGGTATATATTGGTTACGAGCACGTTATGGAAATTAACACGTACCTTAAAGAACTCGCTGGAAATGATAAAAAAGGTGAGTCTATCTTTGGAATTTTTAAAGCGATTAAAAATCTTAAAAACTATGGTCGAGGTTATTTAAACTTTGGTGACCCTATTTCCATAAACCAATACTTAAACGACAACCAACCCAATTGGCGTGACGACATACACCCTACCGATGTACAAAAACCACAATGGTTAGGCCCACAAGTGGCAAACCTAGCCGACCAAGTTATGGTTAAAATTAACGATGCAGCGGCACTTAATGCGGTTAATTTATTAGCGATGATTTTACTGGTAAACGACAAGCATGCACTGAGTAAGCCAAAACTTTTAGCGCAACTTGATTTTTACTTACGCTTACAACGCGACGCCAGCTACAGTAATAAAGTAACAGCTCCAGAGGAAACGCCAGAGCAACTGTTAACGCATGCATTAAAGCTTAATAAGTTTGATGTGATAAGTGATGAATTTGGCGAAATTATCGCGATTAACGATAAAGAAAAAACACTCTTTAATTATTATCGTAATAATATTTTACATCTTTTTGCCGTACCAAGTTTAATTGCACTGCATTTGTTTAGAGAAAAAACCACAACAGTTTCAAAGTGTCAGCAGCTAATTGCGGCGTTTTATCCGCTGTTTGCTAAAGAATGGTATTTACGAGAGCTAGATGAGGATTACATTACGCGTATTTTGGCTAATTTTGTCGATCAAAACTTAATAGAACTTGATGGCGATAACATTCATATAACCAATACCAACGACTGTTTGGCTAAATTAGATATGTTAGGTAAAGCACTAAACTTTACGTTGCAGCGTTATGCCATTGTGATTGGCTTTATACAAACTAGCAACGGCATTGAAAAAGCGGAGTTAGAGCGAGAAAGCCAAGTGCTGGCACAACGTTTAGGCACTTTGCATGGGATTAAAACCCCGGAGTTTTTTGATAAAAAGGTGCTGGTCGGCTTTATTGATAATTTACGCGCACAGTCTTTAATTACCGATGGTGATGCGGGCTTAATAGGCAGCGTACAATTATGTGAAACCTATATGCACCTTAAAACATTATTGCCAGCACGAGTTTGGCAGTCAATTAGCGATATAGTACAAGGTCAGTGTAAATAGAGTCTTAGTTTTAAGTGAGTGCTACGCCGCTTACTTACTTGTTTAAATGTAGGTGCCGTACAATTTATATGGCACCTACTACCCTTTGTTACTAGTGCGTAAGTTAGCGCTGACGCATAACCCCTTCTTGCATTGTTGAGGCAATTAAGTTGCCTTGGCGGTCAAAAAACTGCCCTCTTACTAATCCTCGACCAGAACTTGCACTTGGGCTGTCAACTGAGTATAAAATCCAGTCATCCATTCTAAATGGTCGATGAAACCACATTGCATGGTCAATCGTGGCAACTTGCATATTAGGTTGCATAAAAGACACACCATGCGGCTGCAAAGCGGTTGGTAAAAATTCAAAATCAGACGCGTACGCTAATAAGTAATTATGAATACGTTGATCGTCTGGCATTTCACCGTTAGCTTTAAACCAAATGTGCTTAACTGGCTCCATTGCTTCAGGTTTAAATGGGTTATGAAAGGTCACCGGACGTATTTCTATTGGCATTTCACTAATAAATTGATTGCGTATAGCTGCGGGTATTTGCTCGGCGTTTTCTTTATAAAACTCTAACGATGAACGCAGTTCCTCGGGTAAAGGTACGTCAGGCATAGTCGCCTGATGCGATAATCCTTCTTCAGCCCCTTGAAAAGACGCTGTCATGTAAAAAATAGGCTTACCGTACTGAATAGCACTAACCCGACGAGTGCTAAAGCTTTTACCATCGCGAATAGCTTCTACATCATACACAATAGGCTTAGTGGCATCGCCTGGGCGTAAAAAGTAAGAGTGGAGTGAATGTACAATACGCCCCTCTGGTAGCGTTTCTTTTGCAGCAGATAGCGCTTGGCCCATAACTTGGCCGCCAAATACAGCACCAAAACCTAAATCTTGGCTTTGCCCTCGATACAAACCTTGCTCAATTTCTTCAAGTGTTAACAACGACAATAAATCATCTAATACTTGGCTCATTATTACTTCCTCAATTCTCTAATACCCAAATGATACTATACAATAGAGGGATGTAAATCATTCTACGAGTCCTGATATGGCGTATTGGCTATTTAAAACTGAACCCGATGCATTTTCGATTGACGATCTTAAAAATGCACAAAATCAAACCACACTTTGGGAAGGGGTACGTAATTACCAAGCACGTAACTTTATGCGCGACGAGGTAAAAGTAGGTGACCTCGTAATGATTTACCATTCTAGCTGCAAGCTCGTAGGCGTAGTAGGTATTGCTGTAGTAACAAAAGCAGCTTACCCAGATCCAACTCAGTTTGATTTAAGTAGTGATTATTATGATGCTAAAGCCACCAGCGACAATCCTCGCTGGGTAGTAGTAGAAGTAACTTATCAATCTCATTTAGACTCTCTGGTTAGCTTAAAAGAAATAAAAGCTAACCCTCGCATCACCGACATAGCGCTTAAAAAAGGCGGGCGATTGTCAATAATGCCCGTAACCAAAAGTGATTGGCAAATAATCACCCACATGGCTGAGGAGTAAAATATTTTACTATTTAACCTGAGCCTAGTTATTTAAAAATCGGTAAATTTAGTTACCGGCTAATTTATAAGTAAAGCAATCCTCTATGCAACAGGTATAACTCTCTGACACTAATACAAAAGTACGTTTGTTTTTCTTATCTATGGTAATTTGCTATAATTCGCCGCTTGTTTTTGTGGAGGAAAAATGAAGTTACTGTATTGGTTAGATGAGTGGTTAACCCTTTCGTGTGATGAGCAGCAAGCCAAACTGCCAATGTCTGGGGGAGATTTACTTGGCGATGTATATGTTAAGTACGACTTTATTGATATTACTAAGCCTCTATTATTTACCTTTTCGCCTGCTGGTACTAATGTGCAGGAGCAAGATCTTCACGCAGACTTCGCCCCTTGGGGTTATCACCTAGCACAAAAACAAAACGTAAATGTTATCGCTTTTCAGCATTTGGGTAAGAGCAACTGGTTTCGTAACCGTAATTTAATTTTTTTTCTGGAACAATTATCCCCACTGCTTACATCTTTTAAAACTCGATTGGGTTATGGTTTAAGCCGGGGTGGCTTTGCGGTTGGTGCTTTTGCAAAATTATTAAAGCTAGATCAGGTATTGCTTTTTCACCCTGTTAGCACTAAAAATAAAAGCTTAGTGCCATGGGACGACCGCTCTAGCACAGATATAGCTCAGCAATATGATTGGGAAGGCAGTTATGCCGATTTAGATTTAGGCAACGCCCAAGGCTATATTATTTACGACCCCACTAATCGTATTGATCGACTACATGCCAAGCGCTATAAGCAACTTAACCATTTACGGGTATTCGGTATGGGTCACGGCACTCACGCCACTTACTTAAACAAGTTTGGTTTTTATAAGCAAGTAGCTGTGGACTTTATGCGCCATCAACAAATTGATATTGCGCAGTTTCGCCTGCAAACTAAAACCTTACGCTTTAAAGAGGACTATTACAAAAGGCTCAATAAAGCGAATAAAAAATCGGCGCATCGCCTAGAATTACTAAGTACTGCACATAATATTTTGATAGACGAAAAAACAGCTCACGTACAGGAGCATCAAGCTAGCATTGATATTCAGCCACTTATTGATGTAGCGCTTAAACATCAAGAGCAGCACCCCGATGATGCCATCCAATTACTCGAAGTCGCCAAGCAATTAGCGCCAAACGACCCTCTTGTGAAGCACAAACTGAAAGAGCTTGAATAGTACTAAAATTTAAACTAGCGGCCTGCAATACCACTACTTCCTATTGCCCAAAAGCCTTATATTTAAGGCTTTTTATTTTGCCTTTTTTTACGCCCATGTTTAGGCACTATGGCTAAATACATAATAAGCCCTAACCACGAAAAAAATACAATACCAATTAACCAAGCATTTTTTTCGTGGCCTTGAGTACGCTTACTATTGAGTACAATAACCACAGGTAAAATGTAGGCAATTAAAAGAATGATTAAAAATATAACTTCGTTCATGCTTTTGCCAAAGCCGGCCAGTCAACCTCACGACTTAATACTCGCTCTACTGCTATGTAGTGCAAAATGTCGCCGGCACTAATTTTATAATCAAGTGGCGGATTTAAATCCATATTTTGTGCACTTAAATTGTGTGCCACACCAAGTAAAATAGCATCATGCTGATGTTTAAAATGATGAAACAAAGTACCAAACTCCATCTCTTTGCTTTGCTCTGGAACGGCTAAGCTAAACTGCGTATCGCCATGTAAAATTGATAGTAGCTCTTCGTGCACTCGGCTCGAACCTGGATCTTGCATTGAACGTACGAGTATTTCTGCCGATTTAACACTGCTGCATTCTACATTTTGGCAATGCTCTAATAGCATATCTACTTTTGTTTCATCTAAAAAATGCGCGCTTATATGGCAATCATCTTTAACTAAACGGCTAATGCGCAATGCGGTAGTAAAGGTTTGATCGTCGTCTTGGCCGTCAATAATCACTTTATCGGCGTAGCTTATAGCTACACGCTTTAGCTCCTCTAAATCGGTAAAGCTGCTTAGTCGCACAAAGTCGACACTTTCATTACTTAAAAATGGGTGCTCCATTTGCTCAGTTACTGCAAGTAAAATGCGCCGTTCGGTACGTTTAGTGTCGGCCAGAATATAATCTATCATTTTTTTAGTACGGGTATCGTGCCAACCAAAAATAATAATATGGTTGCTACTGTGAGCAAAGTTTTTATCACCAGTCATAGCGCGCCTAATTAAGTAAGTTATTGTTTGCCCTGTTTTGCCTAACAGAACGCCAAATAAAGCTAAACCAAAAGGTATTTGTATTAAAGCCACCACCCAACGCCCTAAATCTGTGGTTGGGCTAAAATCGCCATACCCTACGGTTGAAGTGGTTACCGTGTAATAATAAAAAAAGGTTGTTAGGGAGGTGAGTGCTTGCTCATTTGCTATATATAACAATCCCCATGTTAAAAGCATATGAGTCAAAATAGCCAGTGCCACTGCTTGCCAACTCAACTGATCAATATGAGCCCGTACAAGTAACACTAGCCTTTTAAATATCACCGGCATAATACAAAGTCTTAGTTAGTAAATTATCTATAAACAACACGTTACTTTATGCTATTGGTTTAAGCAATATTTTCACTACTCCCATTTAAACATAACGCCCATAAGACTAAATGCGGTTTGCCAATTAATGTTTTTCGTGATTAATTACCCTGCAAATAATACTAACAACAGCCCTAGTTATGCTTAATAAAATAGCCACTCCCTTTACCAAGCTCGTTGAGCGCTACCTGCCTGATCCCTTTATATTTGTAATACTGCTAAGTGTTATTACCTTAGTTATCGCTAGCGTGTTTACTCCAGCAACCGGTATTGAAGTACTGCAAGCGTGGGGCGATGGTTTTTGGAACTTACTTAGCTTTGCAATGCAAATGCTGCTGGTGTTAATTACCGGCTATATGTTGGCAAGCACTCCACCTATTAGTAAGTTACTAGAAAAGCTCGCCACCTTTGCTAACACTGCACCAAAAGCAATTATATTAGTAACGCTTATTTCACTACTCGCTAGTTGGCTTAACTGGGGGTTTGGCTTAGTTATTGGCGCGTTATTTGCCAAAGCCATTGCTAAACACACCCGAGTTGATTACCGCTTATTAGTTGCCAGCGCCTACTCAGGTTTTGTAGTGTGGCATGGCGGGTTAGCAGGCTCAATTCCACTGACGATAGCCACCGAAGGGCACTTTTTGCAATCAAGCATGGGGATTATTAGCACTGAGCAAACGCTATTTGCTGGCTTTAATATTGCCATACTAGTAGGGTTATTTATTATTATGCCGCTAGTTAACCGTTACATGCTACCAAGCGCCGAGGAAAGTGTTTACATAGACCCCGCACTATTAAAAAGTACCTCCCCTGCAATAATTAATATTACCAGGCCAGCCCAACACTTAGAGCAAAGTAAATTACTTGGTATTACAATTGGCGTATTGGGGTTAATTTATTTAGGTTATTACTTTTTAGTTGCCGGTGGCGGCTTAAACTTAAATAGCGTAATTGCGTTGTTTTTGTTTTTAGCTATAACCTTACATCAAACACCGCATAACTTACTCAATAGCTTACAGCAGGCAATTCCTAGTGGCGCAGGTATTGTTATTCAATTTCCGTTTTATGCCGGCATTATGGCGGTAATGGTTGATAGTGGCCTAGCACAGCAAATATCAAGCGGTTTTATTGCCATAGCGGATGCAGACAGTTTGCCATTTTTTAGTTTTATAAGTGCCGGGTTGGTTAATATGTTTGTGCCTTCGGGCGGCGGACAATGGGCGGTACAAGCGCCAATTGTAATACCCGCAGCGCAAGCGCTTGGCGCCGACATATCAAGGGTTGCAATGGCAGTAGCCTGGGGAGATGCCTGGACTAACTTAATTCAACCTTTTTGGGCATTACCTGTACTTGCTATAGCAGGCCTAAAAGCCAAAGACATTATGGGATTTTGTGTAGTGCAGCTATTTGTAACTGGGGTATTTATATCCTTAATGTTGAGCTTTTATTAACTGTATAAAAATAATGTATTAAGCAGGACTGCAATTACAGCCCTGCTTTTAAATACGATTAGCTCGATAATATTTTCATTGGCAAGCTTAAAATGGGGTTTTCTGAGTCAGCAAAATGCATCATCACTGCTACATGTCCTGCAACCACCAGCGCATACATGACCGCTGAGAAGCCTTGGCCGTATTTATCTAATGGCAGTAAATGTGAGTAATGCCGGCCGCGCCATTCAAATACAATTTCCAGCGCACCAATAAGCAAAAAGAACACCAACAACATTAAACCAAAGGTGTTACTTAGCCATAAACCAAACAGCACTCCCAATAAACACACACTTAAACCGACCCATGAGCGCATAGAAAAGCTAATACTTTTTAATACATGGCCACCATCAAGCGGTAAAATAGGCAGTAAATTAAATAAGTTAAGTAAAGCGCTAAGCACAGCAACACCGGCAAATATTTCCATTTCGGTAGCGTAGTACAACACTAAACTTAATACTGACGTTATAAGCCCAAACGCGGGGCCCATTAAAGAAATCACTACATCTTGCCAGCGAGTGGTAATTTTATCATCACTTACTGCAAGCCCGCCTACAAACGGAATTAAATAAATGCCTTTGGTTTTAATGCCAAAATATTGCATGGCACGCACATGGCCGTATTCATGCACCACTAAGCAAGCAATAAGCATAAGTGCAAACTCAATACTGAATAACCAGGCATAGCCGGCAACTGACGCTCCCGCTAACACCACCTTAATTACTTTGGCACTTTTAAATAACTTAAAACCAAGTGCGGCCAATCCTAGCCAGCCTTTTTTAGTTTCATCGCCAGTAGCTGCAGGTAAAGCAAGTTGCGTAGCAAACTCATCGTTTACAAACAACGAAATACTCTGCTCATTTACCAATGAGCTATCAATACCTATTAGTTTGTTATCAAAAGTAAATTGATAATAGTTGTCGCGGGGGTTATCAAAATTAATTGCTTGTTGACTATGAAATATTTGTACAATTTTTTGCCCAGAAACCATTAATGTAAAGGGCTGATCGGCTAACTTAAGTTCTATTCTTATCATAATTAAAACCGTTTAAAACAATAGCGCTAGTATACCGACTCAGCTAAAAAACACGAGCGAGCATGATTAATAACAACTTTTTATTAGCCGGCTAATAAACACATTAAAAGAATGACAAACACATGAGAATCTACTACTTTTATAGTAATACACACTATGCATTGAAAGGGATAACAGTGAAAAAAGTAGTGCCTAATATTCTGGTCGTTGATGACTCAAAAGCTATTTTAATTGTAATGGAAGCAATCCTCGCTGAGTTAGATATGTCGGATACCATAACCACTTGCCTAAGTGCTACAAAAGCGCTAGAAAAAGTTAAACGTGACATAAACTATTTTGATGCCATTTTTACCGATTTAAACATGCCTGAAATGGACGGCATGGAGCTAATACGCCATTTAGGAGAGCTAAATTACCAAGGCGCCATTATTATTATTTCTGAAATGGAGCATAAGGTAATTAGTTTAGCTGCCAACTTAGCCAAGCAGCATAATGCTCACCTTATCGGTAATATTTCTAAGCCCGTACAATTAACTCAAGTAGGCTCCTTGTTAAATAAAGTTGCCTATTTAAATAGCCACACTTTAATAAAAGAACCTGCTATTTCAAAAACAGAGCTTATTAACGCATTAAAAAATGACGAAATAACGCCGTTTTATCAACCTAAAATATGTATTAATACCAGTAAAATAAAAAGTGCTGAAGTATTAGCGCGTATTGTGTCAAATACCGACGGTGGTATAATTTTACCAGCTCGTTTTATTAGCCTTGCTGAGCAACATGATCTAATTAACGAAATTACATTTGCGCTCTTTGAAAAAGCCACCAGTGATTTCGAAAATATAAAAGAGCAGCTAGGACAAAATTTAAAACTGGCATTTAACTTATCCCCCATGCAGTTAAACGATCTTAGCTGCCCAAATAAGCTATTGCTTATATTAAAACTTAACCAGCTTAAACCTAGTGATATTATTATTGAGATAACCGAACAACATGCACTTTCAAGCCTAAGCCAATTAGAAACATTAAACCGCCTAAGAATGCATGGTTTTGGTTTATCGCTTGACGATTTTGGCGTTGGCTTTACTAACATGAGCCAGCTTAAAAACCTGCCCTTTACCGAAATAAAAATAGACCGCACACTTATTAGTAATATAGAAACAGATCAATTTTCTCAAGTTGTTGTAAGCTCCCTCATCGACATTACCAATCAAGAGCATTTAGAACTAGTAGCAGAAGGGGTTGAACGACCTGAAGAGCTTGCCTATTTAAGGCATTACAAAACTCGCTTAGCAATACAGGGATTTTTATTTAGTCGTCCTAAATCTAAGAGTGAATTTATAGACTGGGCACAATATTGGATTAAAGTGACAGGAAATACCATTAACTATAAACCCCCAAGCTAATAAGGAGACCTCTTTAGTTGTCTCCTCTAGGGTGTTTATCCTCTTCAGTGACTAAGTTTTTACTATTTGCCAAACGTTTATGCCAACGCTGCTTCGCAACCGCACGCATATTAGTGGACTGATCACGCTCATCCACAATTTCTAAACCCATTAGTGCTTCAATCATGTCCTCAAGAGTGACAATACCCTGTACGTCGCCATACTCATCAACCACTAAACAAATATGCGTGCGGTCTGTTAATAAGGTTTGTAACAACGACGACGCATTTTGCGAACTAGGAACCGTATAGATAGGCTTTACTAGTTTACTAATTTTGTAATCGCTACCTAAGCGATGACATGCCAACATAATATCGTTTTTATGCACAAAGCCGATAATATCGTCAGTGTCTTTATCAAACACCAATATGCGAGAAAACGACGACGAACCATGCAGGTTCAAGTATTCGTTTACGGTTAAGTCTTTATGAACTTTAAAAATAACTGTACGTGGGGTCATCAAATCGCATAATTTGGCATGTCTAAAATGTAATAAGTTACTAATTATTTCAGACTCATCTTGGTGCAACGCCCCCGACTCAGTGCCTATATCGGCCATGGCTTCTATTTCTTGACGAATATAATAGGCTTGGTCGTGCTTTGGCCCCATTAAATTTGTCAGCTTTTGTGCAAGCCATACAAAAGGCTTAAGCAATATAACTAAAAAGCGTAAACCGTAAGTCACACTTGGGGTAAGTACTCGCCAATAGTTTGCCCCTAACGTTTTAGGTATGATTTCAGAAAACACCAGCACAAATAAAGTCATCACTGCAGAGGCAACCCCTACTGCTGCATCCGAAAATACAATGGCTGCTTGCGCGCCAACTCCAGCGGCTCCGGCGGTATGCGCCACCGTATTAAGCGTTAAAATAGCCGCTAATGGCTGATCAATATTATTTTTTAGTTTTTCGAGCTGCTTAGCTAATACAGGCTGCTTTTTACGCAGTAATGCAACATAACTAGGTGAAATGCTTAACAGCACGGCTTCCATTACTGAGCATAAAAATGAAATAACAATGGCAACGACCATATAAACTATCAGTAATGTCATTTGCTCTCCGCTTAGTTGAATATATGGGCATGATAACAATACATGCTATATTTGGCCAAAGACTCAATAATAATAGGTATAATAATGGAACTTAACGCACTTTGGCGTCATAGCAATAAACTATTTAAACACTCCTTTGCCCTTTTTACCCTTAGCAGCTTAAGTTTTGCTACGCTTGCAGCGCCGCTTGATAAATCTAAAATTCAATTTATTGGGCCACTGGCTGAAAACATGCAATTAAAGCCTTTTCAAACGGCCCAAAGCGATACCATAATTAGTAACTTATTACCCCAGCTACAACTCCCCATAGCTAACTTTTCGGTGTTTGACAAAAAACACAGCTGGCAGCCATTTAATAAAATAAATGCACTCACTTTAGGCGGCTTACAGGCACTTAAGTTTAATATAGAAACCACGCGTTTTAGCCAAGGTACGTTAACCTTAAAAGGCATTGAACAAGGACAATTGTTTATAAATGGCGAATTGCAAAAGGCAGACAACAGCAGCTACAAACTCGCCTTAAATAATGGTAGTCATACTGCTATTATTGTTGCGCAACAAGTTGCAAATTGGCACGATGTAACACTCGACTTTGCACCAAAAACACCGAGCGATAACATTACCCTTAGCACTTCACAAACTAAGCGTTTATCGGCAAAGCAGTTATTTGATGCCCCCACTATTAGCGGCTTATCATTAGCACCAAACTCAGAGCACTATATTACGACAACGCGCCGCTTTAATGATAAAACTCTAAATCAAGCAAACAATATTACTGAGCTTAAAAACACCGACAATCAAACGCTGTATCGCTTTGAGGCAGAACAACCAAGCAACCTTATTTGGAGCCCAGACAATCGCTTTTTAGTGTATTTACTAAACGGTGAATTAAAACAACTCAACCGTAAAAACTTATCAATAAAAACCCTCTCTACTCGCTTAGAAGGCGCTAGCGGTTTTACCTTTTATAACGAGCACAGTGTAATATTTAGTTGGTCTAACCCTGCATCAGACAAGGGTAATGACAAGCTTACAAAGCATTATAAAGGGTTACAAGATCGCTGGTCATACGCACGCTCAGTAAGCCAAGTTTATATGCTTGATACACAAAGTGGTTTAATAAAAACACTCAGCCAAGGGCCGCTTTCGCATAGCTTTGAAGACTTTAACAATAAGCGCGGTAAACTATTAATGAGCCGCCCTGTAGTCGCTATGCAAGCGTCAACTCATCCAGAAACAGAACTAGTAGAGCTTGATTTAAAATCAAATAAGCTTACTTCTTTGGGTAAATTTAAAACTTTTAATCAGGCCAAATACGCCAATAAAGATGTGTTTGTTGTTGCAGGTCCCGACTTTAAAAATGGGGCAGGTAGAGCATTGCCAAAAGAAATGCTAGCGAATAACTACGACGGTCAACTTTACCTGCTTACAGACGGCGGAAAAAACGTTAAAGCACTCAGTAAACAGTTTGATCCGGCAATTGGAAGCCTGAATGTATTAAACAATGGCGACGCATTACTAAAGGTTACTGAGCACGACACCCAACCGCTCTACCTATTTGATTTAAGTAAGCAGCGCTTTAAAAAATTAAATATCGGTTTAGATATTGTTGAGCAGTTTAGCTACTCAAACGAGCGCAACATTGAAATATTACTCAGTGGCACCACGGCTTCTAGTCCACAACAATTAAAGCGATTTAATATAAGTAAAAACACCGCTAAAATAGTCTGGGATTCAAAGCCACTTAGCTATGCAAATACACAAATTCCAACTCTCGAAGAATTTAATTTCACTAATAAAAATGGCGTGGAAATTTCAGGGCGTGTCTACATTCCAAATAACCTTGATAAAACTAAAAAACACCCAGCGCTGGTTTATTACTATGGCGGCACATCGCCAGTGACACGAGGCTTTACTGGACGTTATCCGTTTAATTTATGGGCGGCAAACGGGTATGTGGTTTATGTAATACAGCCAACAGGCGCTACCGGCTTTGGGCAAAAGTTTTCGGCGCAGCACGTTAATGCGTGGGGCAACTACACCAGCGACGATATAATTGCAGGCACGCAGGCATTTTTAAATAAATACAACTATGTAGATAGCGAAAAGGTAGGCAACCTAGGTGCCTCTTACGGTGGTTTTATGACTATGCATTTAGCAACTAAAACAGACTTATTTAGCGCATCGATTTCTCATGCTGGTATTTCTAACCTCACATCTTACTGGGGTGAAGGATGGTGGGGCTACTTATATTCTGGCGAAGCGTCTAAAAACAGCTTTCCGTGGAATAACCCCGAGCTTTATAGTAAACATAGCCCGGTATTTAATGCCGATAAAGTAACCACGCCTATGCTACTCATTCATGGTGACAGTGATACTAACGTACCCGTTGGCGAAAGCTTAACTATGTACACTGCACTTAAATTACTTAATAAAGATGTAGAGTTAATAGAATACAAAGGTGCGAACCATCAAATTATTGCCCGCGACAAACGTTTTGATTGGTGGAATACCATGCTAGCTTATTTTGATAAAAAACTTAAAAATGAGCCACAATGGTGGGATTATCTTTACCCTAACGACTAGTCGCTAAATTGTTTTTAATAATTAAGTGAACTTAGATTAAGATATTTATTCTGAGTACAGCAGGCTAAATAGCACCTTTAATAAAACCCTAAAGGTGCTAAATTTTCTAAACTGTAAACTTATTAACTACTTTTGAAACATTAGCTTACTTAAAAACAATAAACGCCCTTCTCAGCCTTTACTTAATGGTGCTACCATAGAAAACTATAAGCATTAACAATAAAGTATTATGACTATTCATGTTTTATTGGTTGAGGACGACGAATTACTCGTTAAACGCATCCAAAATCATTTTACAAATACCGAGTTTACAATAGAAGTTGACCCTACTGGCGCCGATGCACTGAGCACTATAAGGTCGCGAGTTAATTTGCGCGGTGCTTTTTCATTAGCCATTATTGATATTGTTTTACCAAAGCGCGACGGCTTACAACTTGCAAAAGAGCTAAATACTCTTACCGATATTGGCGTAATTTTATTATCGAGCCGTGATTCACAGGCCGATCGCATTGCTGGCCTTGCCCAAGGCGCAGACGACTACATATGCAAACCCGTAGACTTACTTGAACTAGAGCTGCGCATGCGTGCTTTATATAAACGCATTGCACACTTAAATTCAGACAATGATAAAAATGATGATAACGGCGAAGAGTTTATAGAATATGCCGACTTTAAATTACACCCCGACAACCGCACACTAATTACAGCTACAGGTGCTGAATCGCGCTTAACCGAAGCGGAACATAAAGTACTTATTTGTTTAATTGGTAACGCAGGTAAAGCAACTTCTCGCGAAAAAATATCTGAAGAAATAGGCCAGCCTGATTGGAGCCCAAACGATCGTACTGTTGATGTGTTAATTGGCCGTTTGCGTAAAAAATTAAATGATGAAAAAGATCAAAAGCGCATTGTTACCGTACGCGGCAAAGGTTATATGCTCTCTATTTAGTACTTAGTTAATTGCGCTAGTAAGCGCTCAAAGGCGCGGTAGTTAAGTGCTTCTTTTAGCTCATTTAAGCTAATACGCTCCGCCCCTTTTAAATCACTAATAGTACGCGCTACTTTAATTATTCTATGGTATGAGCGTGGCGATAATGCCAGTTTTTCACTCGCTCTGGCTAAAAACTGCAACTCAGTGGAAGCGAGATCACAATGTATACTCATTTCTTTATTGTTTAACCGCGCATTCACTTTACCTTGGCGTTTTAGCTGCAAATAATAAGCAGCCTCTACTCGCGCTCTTACTACTGCACTGGTTTCTTCGGGTTTACTACTTTGTAACTCAACACTCGTTAGCCTTGGTAATTCAATTTGTAAGTCAATACGGTCAATAAACGGCCCCGAAACACGCGACAAATAACGCATTACTTGATCAGGCGTTGCCCGCTTATCATTATGGCAACCTGTAGGGCTGGGGTTTAGCGCCGTAATAAGCTGAAACTGCGCCGGAAACTCCATTTGCCTTGCCGCACGCGAAATAGTGACAGTACCAGTTTCCATAGGTTCACGCAGCGAATCGATTATAGTTATAAGAAGCTTGAAAATGTAATATCTTTATGTAGACCATTATAAATGCGAACAAAAACAAACACCTAACCATTATTAACATCATAAATACTACATACTATTATTACATACACTTTTATTTATTAGATCGATTGCCATTTCTATTATAAAAGCATATAAATTTTGACTATATACTTTTCTCATTCTGCTCCCTATTAGCTATTATCTAAGTGTGTGTAGCTGAATGTCAGAATGTTATAACCCTTCATCCACACAACAGCGACGACTAAAGCACCTTAACGCAAACTCCATTGTTGCTATTAAAGAAAATCCGTATCTATTAATCGCCTTTGGTATGCCATTTGATGATACAGATAAGCTTGTAGAAGCTATCGCCAACCACAGATTAAATGGCCCACAACATGTTTGAACAATGCGATAAGCTTTAATAACAGACGGGGTAGGAAAAATAACCGTTCTAAGCAAAATATTTAGGGCTTACTACAAATTTCAGGAACAACCTTTTAGGGTATTAAATTTATTCCAAATTTACTAACGACGAATGCAAACACACCAAAGAGAAAACAAGTTATTAAGGCGCTAAGACCAAGAGATGGCCAAAAACCAAATCGGTGCAGCAATGATGGAAATATTAAAAACATCGGTAAGGTAGGCACGACATACCAAAAGGTGTACCAAGCATGGCTCGCAATTTTCTCCGTTGGTTGTTTTTCAACGTACAACCAAATCATTGCTAAAATAGTCACTAATGGAAGTGCCACAATTAAAGCGCCAAGTTTATCGCTGCGCTTTGCGACCTCTGAAGCCGCCACTATAATTGCTGCAGTTACTAAGTATTTAAAAATTATCCAACCCATATTTTACTCACCTGTGTAAATAAAAGAATAAAAACCGATTGCCAGTCGGTTTTTTTTCTGCCACTATATTCCTACGTTGTTAAGAGATATTTAACTATGCAGTTAGGTGAATTAGAAAAATTAGTACTTCAATACTTGTGGTCTTATAAAGAAGCTGATGCAAAGCATGTGCACAGTCGTTTAGGTGAAGCACGTGGTTGCTCCCTTAATACTATTCAAAGCACCCTTGAAAGACTTTATAAAAAAGGACTTCTTAGCAGAACTAAGCAGAGTCATGCTTATAATTACCGCACTAAAGTTGATCGTAACTCGCTTATGGCTACTTTAATAAATGATATTACGGCTGACTTTGTTGAAGAAGGTGAAAACAGTTTAATTGCTGCATTTTCTTCTACTTCTACTAATTTTAATGATACACAGTTAGATGAGCTAGAAAGACTCATAGAACGACAGCGAAAACTACGAAGCGGAAAAGTGTAAACATGATTGTTGGAAATTGGGCCGTTTTTTTAAATTTAGCAAGCGCAGCGGTAACCGCTTTTATCTGTGTAGTCGTATTGATTTCTTTTTTTCACACATCACTTTGTAAAAAACTTGCCATTTTCCAATTTACCGATCGTAAATTCATGCTTTGGTTAACTATTAGCTGCCCTTGGTGGATCTCATTATTGTCTACGCTTGTGTTTTTTCAGGTACAACAAAATCCAATGTCTAATTGGTGGCAAGGAGTAGCTCACTGGCATCACCTTGAGGTTTTCTCTGTATATAGTTGGCATTCGGTATTGCTTATATCGGTTGTTTGTTTGATGACAAGTGCTAGCTTACATGCATTCTTTAGTCTTAATAGGCATCGTACAGCAATGAGCAGCCTATTGGCTTTATCAAACGCTCAACCTCACAGAGATTATCCAAACCAGTCTGTGTACGTTATTGAACACCTTGTACCAGAGGCATTTACTGTAGGTTTTTTCAATCCAAAAGTTTATATAACCAGTGGTTTACAAGTACTCGATGAAAAAACAGTACAAATAGTCGTACAGCATGAACTAGCACATTTAAAAGCCCGAGATCCGCTTTTTAAAACTCTGTTTAGTTTATTTTGTTGGTGTTTCCCTGCGCCAACGCGCGCGGCGTTACAGCAATCTTATACGGCTTTAACAGAGCAAATTGCTGATGTCGGTGCCACGCAGCATTTTGATGGTTTAGATGTGGCTCAAGCGCTTATTAATGTTGCTCGATTTCAACGACAACAACATAGCATTAATGACAATATATATATGAGTCATTTTAGTAATGAGCAAATAACTCAGCGTATACAAACATTGTTAACACCAATTCCCACTACGCCTAAACTACTTTTAATTGTCACGTTGTTTAGTTTTGTGGTTATCACTTTATTCACACTGTCGACTGTCGATAGTGTTCACCACCTTATAGAAACTTTTTTCATCCACTAAGTAAGGATTAAAATGAAATTATTCAGTCGTCATTTTGCCTACAAAAAACCGATTGGCAATCGGTTTTTTGTAGGCCTATTTATGGCTTTCTCAGCGTTGCCGTGTTTTGCAAGTTCTGAGGCTTATCAAACATTAAACCTAAAACAAGCCATCTCATTCACGCTTGCTAACAATCCACAATTACAAGGTTTTTTTTATCGCGACAAAGCGCAGCAAGGTAGGATAAAGCAAGCAAATATAGGCCAAAGAGCACAAATAGGTTTAATGATTGAAGATGCTTTTGGTACAGGTGAGCACAGTGGTTTGCAAAACATGCAATCAACTTTAACGTTCTCTTGGCTGATGCAACAAGAGCAAATTGATAGTCGCGTAAAAGCAAGTCAGTCTGAACTTGAGCAATTACGTATAGAGAAACAAATTCTAGTACTTGATTTAGCTGCGATGACCGCGAAGCAGTTTATTCAATTACTGGTGAAAGAAGAGGCACTAAAGCTCAATAAAATGGCAGTAAGGCAAGCGAGTGAGGTTGTTAATGCAATTGATAAACGGGTCCGTATAGGTAAGTCTTTGTTAATTAATAAATATTTAGCCGAAGCTGAATTAATTAAACAAAGATTACTCGTCGAAGATCTTGAGCATGAAATAGTCAGCGGAAAATATCAACTTTCTGCTTTGTGGGCAGAGCCTCGCACTGACTTTACACTTGCAGGTAACTTATTACAGTTACCTAAAATTGTAGATTTTCAATCACAGTTCGAGCGTTTTAAAAATGCGCCCCGCTTAATGCAGTTAGTAAGTCAAAAGCGTATTGCACAGTCATATATTGAATTAGCTCAAATTGAAGCAAAACCGCAATGGCAATTTACAACAGGGTTACGCCGTTATGAATCAACGGATGACTATGGACTCGTGGCTGGTATTTCTATTCCATGGGGTTCATCTGACAGTAATGCTGGAACGGTCGCTAAGTTACGTGCCGAACAAGATGTATTAACAGCGCAAGCGAATAGTTTAACTCAACAAACTAATAGCCAGCTTTATGTCCTACTTCAAGAAGTTAAGCATTCTGCTCATGTGATTGCTACCTCAAAAAATAAAATCATTCCCACGCTAGAAACCGCGCTTACGCAAGCAAAACAAGCATTTAACGTTGGTAAATTGAACTACAACCAGTGGAGCAGCGTGCGTCAGGCGCAATTAAGCGCGCAATCAGAACTACTTAGCGCTTATGAAAGCTTACATTTACAGCATATTGAAATTCAGCGTCTTACTGGCGCATCAATAGAACAATGAGATTATTTATGAAAACGACAAATTTTATTCCATCTATAACCGTTGCCGTATTGCTCGGCCTTAGCGCTGGGGTGCACTTACCCGCCAGTGCAGTATCAAAGCCTGCTATTGAACAAGCAGAGCCTGAAAAAGGACCGCATAATGGTCGCATGCTTCGTGAAGGGAACTTCGCACTGGAGTTAGCTATATTCGAAACGGGCGTTCCCCCCGAGTTTAGAGTGTGGTTAACTGATAATAAAAACCCAATTAACCCCGACGATGTTGAATTAACGGTTACGTTAACCCGATTAGGTGATGTGATTGATAATATTAACTTTACTAGCCAAAGTGACTTTTTACGTGGGGATATGGAAATTTACGAACCGCACTCTTTTATTGTCACAGTAAATGCGAGCTACCAAGGCAAAACATATCGTTGGCAATACGACAATCTAGAGGGGCGAACAAAAATCGAACCCGCAGTAGCAGATGCAATGGCAATTAAAACCGCAATTGCAAAGCCGCAAGTGCTCCATCAAACGATCCCGGCTTATGGGCAGGTTTGGTTGCCGCCGAGTGCGTATCGCACTGTTTTTGCTCGTTTTGAAGGTGTTATTACACACTTAAATGTGAAGCTAGGCGATAAAGTAAATAAAGGCCAAACTTTAATGACGATTGAAAGTAATGAAAGTTTAAACCCCTATGAGATTAAATCGCCTATTGCTGGTTTTGTCGCAAAACAAATGGCTAATTCAGGTGAGCAAACGAATAACCGTGAACTGCTTGTTATCACAGACGCGAGTCAATCTGTCGTTAAATTAGCAGTCTACCCGAGCGATTACAGCAAAGTATCTCAAGGCACTCCAGTGAGCATTAAACCAGAAGGTAGTCTTGTAAATATTACTGGTAAGATATCATTTATAGAGCCAAAAGTTAGAAACGATCAGGCAAGAATGGTGTGGGTGACGTTGGCACAACAGACTGAGCCTTTGCTGGAAGGGAGTTTTGTTAAAGCCGATATTGAAACGGCTTCTTTTGAAGTTCCTTTAGCGATAAAGAAAATAGGCTTACAGAGCTTTCGTGATTTTACGGTCGTGTATGCAAAAGTAGGCGATGAATATGAAGTCAGGATGCTTGAGCTGGGTCGCTCAGATGCGAAATGGATAGAAGTACTGGGTGGACTGCCCGTAGGTACTGAGTATGTTACTGAGAATAGCTATGTCATTAAAGCCGATATTGAAAAATCTGGCGCGTCACATGATCACTAGGAGAGCGTAATGTTAGAATCGATTTTACGCTTTGCTATAAAGCGCAATATTTTTGTCCTTGTGATGGTATTTGCCATTGCAGGATTAGGCTTATGGAATTTTACTAAACTGCCTATTGATGCAGTACCTGATATAACCAATGTTCAGGTTATGATCAACACCGAAGCGCCAGGCTATACGCCGTTAGAGGTTGAACAACGAGTTACTTTTCCACTTGAAAACGCACTTGCGGGGCTACCAGGACTTGTAAACACACGCTCAGTGTCTCGTTATGGTTTATCGCAGGTTATTGCTATTTTTGCTGATAATACCGATGTTTACTTTGCTCGTCAGTTGGTTAATGAGCGGCTGTCTAGTGCACGTTCGGAGTTACCGATAAACCTTTTACCTGAGCTTGGCCCCATTGCTACTGGATTAGGTGAGATTTTTATGTTTACGGTTGATGCTGTGCCTGGCGCTAAAAATCCCGACGGTAGTGATGTAACCCCCATTGATTTACGAACAGTACATGACTGGACAATTCGCCCTCAATTAATGCGGGTGCCTGGTGTTGTTGAAGTAAACCCTATTGGTGGTTACGAGCGTGAAATTCTCGTTGCGTTTAAACCTGAAAAACTACTGGCTTATAATCTTACCTCAGCAGATGTTGTTGATGCTATTGGTCAAAACAACCAAAACCAAGGCACCGGATTTATTGAAAAAAGCGGTGCGCAATGGTTAATTCGTGTCCCAGGTCAGGTTGCTGGTTTAACTGAAATCACTAATTTACCCATCAAAACTATAGACGGCAGTGCAGTGTTTATTAAAGATGTTGCTACTATAAGTGATGGTAAAGGGTTGCGTACTGGTGCTGCTACACAAAATGGCCGCGAAGTGGTGATGAGCACTGTGTTCATGTTAATAGGTGAGAACAGTCGCACAGTTGCACAAGGCGTTGGTGAAAAGTTAAAAGAAATCAATGGCAGTTTACCCGAAGGCATTGTCGCAAAAGCGGTGTATGACCGCACCAAACTTGTAGATAAAACACTTTCAACCGTTCAGACTAATCTGCTCGAAGGAGCCATTTTAGTGATTGTTGTATTATTTGTATTACTGGGTAATTTTAGAGCCGCATTTTTAACGGCCTTAGTTATCCCGTTTGCAATGTTAATGACAATAACTGGTATGGTACACACGCGTGTCAGTGCAAATTTGATGAGTTTAGGAGCTTTAGATTTTGGTCTGCTGGTTGATGGTACGATAATTATAGTCGAAAATTGCTTACGGCGTTTAGGGATGAAAGGCGATGCACCTCTTTCGTTAAAAGCGCGTTTGGAGGTCGTTTTTACAGCAACGCGCGAGGTCATACGACCCGCTTTATTTGGTGTATTTATTATCACCGTAGTTTATTTACCTATCTTTGCGCTGGAAGGTGTCGAAGGTAAAATGTTTCATCCGATGGCAATAACCGTTGTGATCGCTCTGCTTTGCTCAATGGCGCTTTCAATCACATTTGTGCCCGCAATGGTGGCTTTATTATTTAAGAAACCGGTTAAAGAAAAACCTAATCATATTATGCTTGGGTTAAGCTATATTTATAAACCAGTACTCGTATTAGCATTAAAAGGCCGCTGGACTGTGGTGCTAATAGCTTGTTTACTCGTAACATTTTTTGGCTATCAAGCAACACGCTTAGGCAGCGAGTTTGCACCAAATCTTGATGAAGGTGACATTGCCATGCATGCGCTTCGTATTCCTGGTACATCATTAAGTCAAGCGATTGAGCTACAAAAAGTGTTGGAAGAAAAAATTACGCAGATGCCTGAAGTAGAACGCGTATTTGCAAAAATTGGCACAGCAGATGTAGCAACAGATGCAGTTCCACCTAGCGTAGCTGATAACTTTATTATTTTAAAACCAAGAGAACAATGGCCAAACCCTGACAAGTCAAAAATACAAATTGTTGAAGAGTTAGCAGCCTTAGTTAAGCCAATTCCAGGTAACCGCTATGAGTTTTTACAACCAATTCAAATGCGCTTTAATGAATTATTAGCAGGTGTACGCGCTGAGCTGGCAATTAAAGTATTTGGTGATGACTTTGAAACGCTTGCTGCGTTAGGTAAAGAGATTGAATCTGCTATTGGAAATGTTGACGGTGTAGCTGATTTAATGGTTGAGCAAACAACGGGATTGCCAATGCTTGAAATTGTGCCCAATGTTGAAAAACTAAGCCAGTTTGGTATCAGCAAAGCACACATTCAGTCACAGTTAGCCACCGCATTAGGGGGGACTATTGCAGGTAAGTATTATCAAGGGGATATCCGCTCTAATATTGTTGTACGTTTAGAAGAGCAGCAGCGTAATAATGTGCAAGAGCTAGGTTACTTACCTATTAATTTACCTAATGGTCGCGCTGTGCCGCTCCAAGAGTTAGCAACAATCAAACTCACTAATGGCGCAAGTCAAATTAATCGCGAAAATGCTAAACGTCGTATTGTAGTGACTACCAATGTACGAGGACGTGACTTAGGGAGCTTTGTTGGAGATATTCAAACAATTATTGAAGATAAAGTCACTATTCCTGCTGGTTATTGGATTGAATACGGAGGAACGTATCAAAAGTTACAATCGGCCTCTGAGCGTTTAAGTGTGGTTGTGCCCGTTACATTGTTAATGATTATAGGCTTGCTTATTTTAGCTTTAAGCTCACTTAAAGATGCTGCGATTATTTTTACCGGTGTGCCTTTAGCGCTTACCGGCGGAATTGCAGCACTACTGTTACGTGATATTCCATTTTCAATATCTGCAGCGGTCGGTTTTATTGCTTTATCCGGAATTGCCATATTAAACGGCTTGGTAATGGTATCGTTTATTCGTGAATTACGCAGCTCAGGAATGGACCTTAATCAAGCGATAACAGAGGGGGCATTAACACGTCTTCGCCCAGTGATAACTACAGCATTGGTTGCCTCATTAGGATTTATTCCTATGGCACTTAATACAGGGATTGGCTCAGAAGTACAGCGACCTTTAGCAACCGTGGTAATTGGTGGCATTATTTCATCGACCTTACTAACATTATTTGTGATCCCCGCGCTGTATCGACTTTTACACAATGAAAAGGAGTATACTTTGACTGAAAGTGAAACGTTGGAGCAACATGATGCCAACTAAAATAATAAACGTTAGCATAATGATTACGGTGCTTGTTTTGGCTTTTCTGAGCTTTGAGACATTGGCACATGGAGTTGATGACAGCACTCGCGCTTTTTTAGAACAAAACCAAGGCGTACAGTTTGTACCATTTATTTATATTGGTGCAAAACACATGATCACCGGTTACGACCATATATTGTTTTTAATCGGTGTGATCTTCTTTTTGTATCGCAGTAAAGAGGTTTTGCTGTATGTAACTATGTTCACCATCGGCCACAGCACAACGTTACTATTAGGTGTGCTTGGCGATATTCAGATTAATGCCTATTTAATTGACGCTATTATCGGTTTTTCAGTTATTTATAAAGGCTTTGATAACTTAGGTGGGTTTAAGCGTTGTTTTAATTGGCAGCCAAATACAAAAATGGCGGTGCTTGTTTTTGGTTTGTTTCATGGCTTTGGTCTAGCAACTAAGCTGCAAGAGTTTCAATTACCCGAAGATGGATTACTGACAAACCTAATCGCCTTTAATATTGGTGTAGAGCTTGGCCAATTTTTAGCGCTCGCAGTTATTTTAATTGCCATTAATGCATGGCGTAAACTGCCGTCATTTCAACGTTTTTCAACATTCACCAACGGTGTATTAATGAGTGCCGGTTTAATGCTAGTCGGCTTTCAGTTAACCGGTTATATGATTAATTAATTTAGAGAAATATATGCAACATACAGTTAGTTCAAAAACACTTATAAAAGCCAGTATCACCGCTTTATTAGTCGCGACAATCGTCCTTGTGCTATTTATTCTTCCGGCCGAATATAACATTGATCCAACCGGACTCGGTAAACAACTAGGCGTTACTAAAATAGCCCAAGCATCAGCGCAAAAATCAGTTAAAGCACCAGACTCACTGCAAGTGGGCAGTGATGAGTTTCAAACAATTGAAGTTACTATCCCTGCAAATCGCGGGATTGAATATAAATTTGAGATGCAACAATATGAAAAAATGACCTACGAATGGATGACCGATGGCGCTTCTTTACATTTTGATTTACACGGAGAGCCAGCAGGAGACACAACCGGTTATTTCGAAAGCTATACAATTGCCAGTTTAAGCGAAATGAAGGGCAGCTTTACCGCCCCATTTGCGGGCTCGCATGGCTGGTACTGGAAAAACAACTCAAATAACCCCGTGGCTATACAGCTTTTAGTAAAAGGCCAATATAAAGTAATTGGTTTAAAAAAATAAACTTAAAATTTAACAGGAGAAAATAATGAATAAATTAATCTCAATAGTATTAGTATGTATTACGTTAATGAGTACAGGTGTTTTAGCACATAGCGATCATGGTCACGTTAGTGATCAGCAAGCGATTAGCATCGCAGCTAAATCAATAAAAAAACTGACTTTTAAAGACTATGGTTTTGAAGTTGGAAAGCTAAATGATTCTTGGAAAAATATTTCTTCAGAAGTGTTCTCAGTCGTAAGTGAGGGCGATAATTATTATGTTATTAAAGCGTTAAATGACGATGAACAGGTTTATTTCAAAATAACTAAAAATGGTCAGCTACTAGATGTAAAATCGAAGAACGACTTCTAATCTTATTAAAATTGGCACTGTGAATTTACAGTGCCAACTTTCAATCTGTATTTTCGATACTAATTAAATTAGAAGGTAAGGTTTAGTGGGTAATACCGACAATGGGTGTCGCGTTTGCTTTTTTAATAAAAACATTTTTGTATTAGCCGGTCTTTAAACTACTTTACAAGTTAAAGTAAGGCCTTTGTCGGGAAAAAGGAAAAAGCTATAGAGTTTTCAAGTCAGACTTTTAACCGATTCTACTTCGTTTCATATTTTAGCAAACAATTGCAAGCCGCTTAAAACGGCGATTAGTTTATTTTTTCTATTTGTTGCTTTCGCAAAAGGAAAACTTGGGATTGCCGTCGGTGTGTCTGTTGATGGATTCTTTAGCCCTAAAATTAAAATAACCAAGTTTAAAATTTATAAAGTTCATTTTGGATCCCTTGCAGAAAAAGCAGGGATTAAAGTTGGTCAATTAGTTATTGAACTTGATGGTTGCAAAATCCTAGGCTGCCCAGCAGATAAAGCGAAAAAACTAATGGATAAAGAAACAGATGCAATATTACCATTCTTAGTTAAAAACTTAGATGGCAGTAAAGCTTTGCTAAGAACCCATGTACGTGAGTAAAAACCTAACGAGAAATTAAACAAGAACAAAAACAGTTGGCGTTTAATTGAACGTTGAAGATATAGAATTTCTATTTTTTAAGAAAAACTGTCTATTATGAGCTCTAAATGCATTGCTTAATGTTTTAAAAGCGCGCTCAGAGTTGATTCAAGAACCCGATTTTTAATTGATTTTGGCTGTTGGAGTTATTCTATAGTCTTGTTATTAAGGTCCAAAGATTATAATTGGCACAATGCTACTATGAGAGTAAATTGAGCCATTAATAAGCTCAAATGTCGGAGGACATTAAAGTATGAAACTCGACAATAAATACTAAAACCATGACAATAAAGTTCGAAACTTTTCGATGCTATTTGTCGCAGTCTGCCTTTTGTTCTAACAAGCTTTTGCCCCAAGACGTGTTAAAGTAATTACTCTATAGGTCGGCTTTGAGCGAGAAGCAGACTGTCGGGCAAACTTATTTTTGGGCAAAAACAATTTAGGACATAGACGTAAAGGCTGCTTTATTACAGGATAAACAATTTCTGGTTGCTCTTTAAGTGTCTCATGACCTGAAAATGGTAACCCCCGATGGTTCTTCTTTCTGTTAAAAGATACTAAAACTTTATACAATTGAATATTGTATAAGGTTGTATGAATGTATTGCATTGAGTGGCATAGTATGTATCTATACATCTGGATTTTGTATTCTAGCTCAGTCAGTTGGAACTCAAGAAAGCCTATCCTACGTAATTCTCTATCGATTATAGGTTGTACATAATGAAGCTATCAAAAGTTCGCATCTCAAACTTCCAATGTTTTGACCAAAGTCAGACAGAAATTGACTTTGCAAATCAATTAACCGCTTTTATTGGATTAAACGGCAGTGGGAAGACTTCAACACTCCAAGCATTAAGTCGAATGTTTGGTATCAGTGAATCTTCTAGAAAAATAAGGGTTGATGACTTTCATAGTCCATCGGTTATTGAGCAAAGAGCTGATGAACTGTCAATAGAGGCCTGGTTTACTTTTCCTGAAGTCGAATCTGAAGGTGACATGTTCTCTGTTGCAGGAACATTTAACCAGCTATGTTTCAAGTCTTCAAACAATGAGATGATGCTAAGGCTGAGGCTTGAAGCAAAATTAACAGTTGACGATATTTCTCCAGAAGGTGTCGTAGATGAAACCGTCTACTATGTATTGAGTGATAGTGATACTTACGATAGCGATAAATGTCGAGAGCTGCGTAGATCTGATAGAAATAACATTCAGGTACATTACATTCCAGCAAGTAGAAACCCTTTCAAAGAAATTAGTTCATCTACAAAGATGCTATTGGGTCGATTGTTAAATGCAATTCAGTGGGACCAAAGTAAAGATGGTGAGCTTCAAAAGGCGCTGGAGTTTACTAAGCAAGCAAGTGAAGAGATTTCTAAGAACAGTGCTATAAAACTTATTGAAAAGCAGCTACAAACCAGTTGGCGAGAAATGTACTCAGGAGACTATCTGAGCAAGGCGAAGGTTAACTTCTTGCCATTGCAGACTGATGAGCTTTTGAAAACGATCACTCTCTCTTTCGAGTCTGAAACAAATAACCGAAAGGCTACGATGGATAGGTTGAGTGATGGCCAACGCTCGCTATTACATATATCCATAATTCAAGCAGTGCATGAACTAGAGTCAAAAGCACTTCGAGAACAAACTAACCGAGTTCATTTTGATTCTAAAAAGCTAAATACTCCAATTTTTACCCTTCTAGCGTTAGAAGAGCCTGAAAACCATCTAGCACCTCACTTCTTGGGGAGAATAGTTAAATCTATAAGTTCTTTGGCCAAATCAACAAATGCCCAGGTTTTAGTCACTACTCACTCCCCAAGTTTAGTAGGTAGAATCGAGCCTACTCAAATTCGTTACTTTAGGTTGGATAAAGCAACTAGAAATACAGTTGTCTCAAAAATACCCTTACCAGATAAGCAAGATGAGTTGTACAAATTTGTGGCTGGTGCAGTTAAGGCTTATCCTGAGCTCTACTTTGCCCGTTTGGTTATTTTGGGTGAGGGTGAAAGTGAACAGGTAGTCATACCAAAATTGTTATCCAAATTCGGTATTGATATTGATGATAGCTTTGTATCTGTTGCTCCTTTAGGTGGGAGGCATGTAAACCATTTTTGGAAGCTTTTGAATGGGTTAGGTATCCCATACGTTACACTTTTAGATATGGATTATGGTCGAAATGGTGGCGGTTGGGGACGTATAAAGTACGTCGTTGATCAAATGGTTAAGCTAGGAAAAGGTGAAATCATTACGAATATACCTAATTGGGATACACCCAACTCTAACCCTATGTCTGATGCGCTATTGAACAGCCAGGATACTGCGGAGAGTTTCTTGAATCAGCACGGTGTATTCTTTTCTACACCACTGGATTTAGATTACTCAATGCAACAATCTTATCCTAAGAACTATAATGAAAAACTGGCGGGTGAGAATGGTCCGCAAGATAAAGATTGGGAATCCTTAAAAGCCGCTGTTTTAAAGACCAAGTATTCAAAGGATATTGCTGATAATTATTATGATGAGATGCAAGATAAAGATACTTTCTTATGGTACAACTACAGGTTCCTCGGTAGTAAAGGCAAACCAGTTTCACACATAAATGCCTTAGAGCAAATTGACTTTAATCTAGCTGAAAATATCGAACGAATCCCTAAAGGGATTAAGGAAATGATTAAGCATATAGAAAAAGAAATTTCTGAACTCCCGGAGTAATATTTAATGATTGATGCTTCAATGTGGGAACCAAAGGATGGTCTAGAGTTTGATAAAAAATCTTTAGATATAATTAAGTGTGACAATAGCATTGCAATTATGGCTGGGCCTGGGGCAGGCAAAACTGAAATTCTTGCTCAAAAAGCTTGCTTCATACTTGAAACAGAGTTGTGTTCGTGGCCATATAATATTTTATCTATATCTAGGAAGCGAGAATCTGCTTCAAACATAAAGGATAGAGTATCACTTAGATGTGGTAATGTTCTATCTGATAGATTTCATTCTTTTACAATTGAAGCTTTTACAAAAAGTATCGTTGATAGGTTTATGCATATCTTACCTAAACACGAACAACCGAATAAAGATTACAAGTTAGTTTTTAATTCCAGAGAAAGTAACTTCAGAGACAAGTTAACTTTTGATCAGCTTACTATTATTGCTCTAAAAATTGCAAAATCTTCTTCTATTTTAATGTCATCGATCAGAGCGACATACAAATTTGTTTTTATTGATGAATTTCAAGATTTGAATGGCCATCAATATGATTTCGTAAAGGAACTATTTTGTGAATCACAAAGTGTTATCACTGTTGTCGGAGATACAAAGCAAGCGATAATGAAATTTGCCAACGCTTTACCAGACGGATTTGTTAAATTCAAGTTAGACTTTAAAGCCGACTTAAAGATAATTTATACCAATTTTAGGGCATCTCCAGAACTTAAACAGTTTATTGATTGCATCGGTAATTATTGGTGGCCTATTGATTCTAATGATGTAATTTATAATACAGAAAGAATTCCATTGAACAAAAGTGATTACTCTCTACTTTTATTTGATGACGAAGCTCATGAGGTTAAGCAATTATCTTTGAAAATAAAGAAATGGATCGTTGAAGATAAAATAAAACCTGAAGAGATAGCTATTTTATTTAGAGCTAATGCAAACAACAACTACAGTAAAAACCTAAATATTGCCTTATTAGAGCAAGGTGTTTTAAGTGTTAACGAAAGCAATATCCAAGACTATCTTTCCGAACCTTTAGGTAAAGTGTTAGCCTCATTGTTATGTTTATTAACCCGACCTAGGGATATAAAAGCATGGGAGTATCTTAGAGACTCGTATGCTTATTGTGGCTCTAGTAACTCTCGCCGTAACGATTTTGAGCTAACAAGAATGCTCAATATAATAGGAGAAGCTAATTTCTACGGAGAGGGTGACGCTAAATCATTCGATGAGTTGTTTAATATAACTATCAAAATTATTAATCAGTTCTTCCATGATAATCTCAAGAAAACTTGGGTACAATATCAACAAGGTACACTAATGGAAGAGACTGTTCTTGGTGTGCTAGAAGAGCTAAAAGAAGCAAGAAGTATAAGTTCTTCGTGGGCAGGTGCTGTCGACCTTATTTCTGGAGTCAGAGCCGTTCGAATGATGACAATCCACAAAAGTAAAGGGTTAGAATTTGAGGCTGTAATATTACTCGGACTAGAAGATTATTCATACTTTAGATTTGGTATGAATCAAAAGAAGTTGGACGAGGAGCGTTCTACAGTGTTTGTTGGATTGTCTAGGGCTAAGTCAAAACTATTGATATCGAGTGCCATGCACCGACAACATACTGGGCCTTCCTCATTTGCACACGTAAATAGTATCATAAATGATCTAGGTAAATTTGGCATGAATAAATCACGTGTTGATAAGTTAGATATTTTGAATATATGATGTTTAGTTGCGAACAAGGCTGCTCTTGCCAGTCGCTTGACTAAAATGATTCTAATAAGGCCTGTTGAAAAGCACAGCCCGCATATATCCCCATGAATACTTCTTATGATAAATATCTGATTATCTTAATTCTTATTTTGAGACGTAACTCGTTTTGGGGCAAAAACGATTTATACCGAAACGGCTGCTAATGGCACATAGCCGAAGTTCAGTATCTTGAAGCTTTGAATGATTAGCTATCTCCAAGCTCTAAAATCAGTGAGGATGTTTGACCAAGTAATGTTTAACATTGATCTGTAGATTACCCCCAAATTTTTCTTTCTCTATTTTCCTAAGATCCACATGAAAGTTGTCAAAAATTTTTATAACTTAAATACTAATTAACGTTCCCTATATATCGACTCTAATGTCAACAACAACCGAAAAGTGATCCACTCCACCATTTGAATATTGATCCACTATTTATTAAGGTTTTCCATTAACCCTGCTTGTTTCTTTTCTTTAATTCTATAACTTTCCCCCTTAATTTGAACAATGTGTGAGTGGTGTAAAATTCTATCTAACATAGCTGATGTTAACGCTGTATCATTCGCAAAAATGCTTCCCCATTGTCCAAATGGGAGATTACTTGTGAGTATTATCGCTCCTTTTTCATAACGCTTTGCAATGACGTCAAACAATAACTTGGATTCTTGAGCACTGAACGGTAAATAACCTATTTCATCAATGATTAGTAGCCTGGGTGCCAGCACTGACCGCTGCATCACTTGTTTATACTTATCTTGTCGTTGGGCGGTGGTTAATTGCAATATTAAATCAGATGCGCTAATAAAGCGGGTTTTCAAGCCTGCTTGCACTGCCTTGTAACCTAGCGCACTGGCAATATGTGTTTTGCCTACACCAGATGGCCCGAGCAGAACGATGTTTTCTTTTCGTTCAATAAACGAGAGTGTGGCAAGCTCGTTAACCTGTTTTTTGGGCACACCAGTGGCGAATATCTAGCGTCAATTAACTTGGCCGGTTCCGCGTCAATTATCTTGGCCGGTTGACGCCGAATTTTATTTGCTCTTAT